>NVRO01000153.1 GCA_002400895.1 Planctomycetota bacterium | reverse complement strand
TCCGGTTCCACCGGGAATCCCGGTTGGAAAGACAGTTTGGCTGCAGGGTTATTTCTATGACCCCCTCGGGATTCTTCCTTCATATGTGGACCCCTTCGTTTCCTTTGTAAGGGTTCTTCCCTAAGCAGATTCGAAACTCACAATGGACTGAGCTCCATGGCCAAGGCATCCAAGTGAAGCCTTGGCCGTTTTTTTCTTGAAATTGGGTTGATGGATTTGGTCTTATCGAATCGCCCCCTTTCAAGCGTGACCCCCTCAAATCATGATTCCACTCAGCCTGTTGTTTTTTGCCGTTCTTCCTGCGATTCCCCCTCAATGTCCCGATGCTGATTGTGACGGAATTTGCGATATCGTTGAAGACGCCAACCAAAATGGCATTTGGGATCCCGGCGAAACCAATCCCCTAGATGCCGACACTGACGACGATGGGTTGGGCGACGGGGAGGAGCAATGGCTCAACAACTTTCTCAACCTGATGGTTGACCCGCTGGTATTTGATACTGACGGTGACGGCCTCGGCGACGGCATGGAATTGGGCAAGGACCTGACTAATATTTCACTTGGTTGCAATGGCAACCTGGGTACCGATCTCCTGGTGTTCGTGCCCGATGCCGACCCTTCTACCACCACCTCACCGGTTAGAGCTGATTCTGATGGTGGAGGGGCCGCAGATAATGTTGAAGACTTTAACCTGAACGGAGCCTATGAATGGGCCATCGGTGAAACCGATCCCGACCATTCCGGCGATGACAACCCCAACTTTCAGGTGGGAAAAATATTCAGCCCCGGCACCACCAGAATATTTGTGAAAAACCAACCCCCTGGTATTGACTGCATTCCGGTCTGGACCAGCGCCGGTAGTAGTCCCGGTGCAACCCCGGCTCCCAACCTCGGGGTCACTTTTGACCTGATCAAGCCGCTTAAGCCACTCCCACTTTTCGTGGTTTGGTCAAGCGGTTCGGCCTTCAAGGATTACACCGTGCCGCCGGGCTTGCCGAGCGGCAAGACCATTTGGTTCCAGGGATATTTTCGCGACCCCAATAACCCCGGCACTGAGTATGTGGAGACAGTCGCTTGGGTGGAAATCCAGTAAGACACCTTCCTTGCTGACCCTGGTACTTGGTGGCTGGGGTGGAGGATTGTGCGGACTATCTTGTATTGATGGGCTCGACGCTTCTCTGAACGAAACCACCAGCTATCACCGCTTTGAAGCCGGGCGTAAATACATGGCCACTGTTGTGGTAAAGAACAAGCGGGTCCAAGCGTGGCTCGACGGTAAGTCTCTTGTGGATGTGTCGCTGCAGGGCCGCAGTTGGCAACTTCGCAGCGAAGTCGAAGCATGCCGTCCGCTGGCGGTGGCCAGTTTTCAAACTCGCGCCAGGATTCATTCGCTACGCCTGCGGCGTTGGCGCTGACAAATGTATTGCCTCAGCCTAGCGGGGTCAGCAAATCGTGTAGAGCCGCGGATATTTCCGCCGGGAATTCGAGATGGAGGTGATGACTGGCGCCGGCCATGGCAATTTCGCGGTGGTCAGGAATAACTTTCAGCCGCTCCGCCATTTCCGGGAAGTCCGGATAGTAACCGTGCTCGGGAGCTATTACCCAAACAACGGCTTGCACTCGGCTGCATAAACTCAGCCATTGGGCGTGGGTGAACTTGACCGGGTTGGGACCGCGCAGGCGGCCATCGAGTAAAAAGCGCTGCGGTCCATCCGGGTTGGCAGGGTCGCACGGCTCGGTCAGGGCAGCAGCTAGTGCAACTGCAGCAGTCTGAGCCAATCCCGGATTGTTTTTCATTATTCGGGCAACCGCTGCAGCTGGCGAGGGTGCATCACGGAAGTCCGGTTTGTCGTGGCGTGCGCTTTCGAGTAAATCAACCCAGCGGTCCCAAATAGCATCTTCGTCACGGGCAAAACCACCGAGATTGTCGAGGATTAGCAAGTACTTGGGACACAAGGTGGGGAGCAGTCCGGCCAGCATCAGGGCGATTGCACCGCCCATCGAATGCGCACAGAATGCGACCGGGCTAATCTCCTCCTCGTTCACCGCACCATCCGCCAGCAGGTCCAGGACCTGGACCAGGTCCTTGATCAAGTCGAGTTGATGGTAGGAGCCACCCGCTCCAATCCTGCCGCTTTGTCCATGGCCTCGCCAATCGAGGCATAAAGGGCGACAGAATTTGCGCGCGTGCTCGGCAATTTGGTCGAAACTGCGACCATTGTCGAGGTAGCCATGCAGGAACAGAACCGTCGGTCCGTCGCCGCCATGATCCCACAAGCGCTGAGTAATGCCGGAGCGCAGTTTTAGTTCAATAGCTCGCGGATTCGGCATCGCTGGGGGCATCGTTGGTGGCAATCCAGGCGCACATGTCTTTTTGGCAAGGACTTCTTCTGCGACTTCGATTCGAACTCGGGCAGTTGCTTGCACGGAACCAACTGATGAGTAATGGGGGAGTCGACCATTCAGATTATTCTACTTCTGCGCCAATGATTAATGCCGTGAGAGCACGAACTACACCTGCGCACGGCTAGGATTTCGGGCCATGGGACACGACACCGACAAGTCACATCAGGAGTACATTTCGCATCGCCTAGCACAATGGGTGGAGGGGCTCAGATGGGAAGATTTACCAGCTTCGGTTATCGACGAATTGCGCCGTTATCTTCTCGATAGTTTGGGCTGTGCTTTCGGTGGCTCAAGCACACCTGATTGGGGTTTGATGCGGGATATTATCCGGGATGAGGGCGGCAATGAAAAATGTGGCTTGTTTGGCGAGGGCGGAAAAGTTGCTCCGCAGCAAGCCGCTCTACTGAATGCGCTGGCAATTCGTGGCCAGGACTACAACGATATTTACTGGCAACAGGATCCATGCCACCCTAGTGATTGTTTGTCGGCACCTTTGGCCGCCACCGAGGTTCGGGGAGGAAGCGGCAAGGACTTTCTGTTGGGGATGCTGGTGGCCTATGAAATCCAACAACGCTTGTGCGAAGCCAGTTACCCCGGCATCCGCGAACTCGGCTGGCATCATGCCACCCTGACCGCATTTGCCGCTGCTTACGCTGCCGGCAAATCACTTGGTTTGAACGCTGACCAGCTCCAGCATGCTGCCGGCATTGCCGGTTGCGCCAACGCCACCCTGGGTGCGGTTACTGCCGGTCATCTGACCATGATGAAGAACACCGTTTCGCCGATGGCAACCCGCGCCGGGCTGGAGGCGGCATTGATGGCTCAACGTGGCTACTCGGGCCCGGCGCACGTGTTTGAAGGCAAGGAATCACTGCAACATGTCATGGATTCGGAATGGAAGTGGGACACCTTTGATGACCTTGGTAGTGACTGGCGGATTTTGAAGTGCGGCATGAAGTTCTTTCCCACTGAAGCCCTGACTCACGCGCCTATTTCCTGCACCATTTCAATTTGCCAGGACCATGACCTGAAGCCCGACGATATTGCCGAAATTCGCATCAAGACTCTGACCAAGGCCGCTGACATTCTGTCCGACCCCGCCAAGTATCGACCCACCACCCGCGAATCAGCAGACCATTCCCTGCCTTACTGCATCACCATGGGGCTTTTGTACGGGCGAGTTACTCCCGATTTGTTTGACGAGGAAGTGGTTCGTGATCCGGTTGTGCTGGAGCACATAGACAAGATAAAGGTATTCGCCGAACCCGAGTTCGAGTCCGCATTTCCGAAAGTTCAGCGTTGTCATGTTGCCATTGACACCACCGATGGTCGCAGTTTTGAAAAGCAGATTGACTGGCCCAAGGGTGATCCTCGCGATCCGCTCAGCGATCAGGAAATCCGTGCCAAGTTCGATGCCCTGGCGGTCAATGTTTCAGATCAACGCCGCGAGCAAATCTGGGCGGCTGCTGCCGACCTGCCGGATTGCACTTTGATTGCAGAGTTCACGGCAATCTGTGCACGCGACCAGTAATCAGTCAGTACCGAGTTTCTTCATCAAGATGCGGTCGCGGCGACGGTCGCCAATCAGCCGCGCCAGCCAAAGTATCTGGCGGATGCCGTTACCTACTACATAGCGGGTGCGCGGGCGTCGGGCTGTGAGCGCGTGTTCCACTGCGGCCACCACTCGTTCCACCGCGACCCCATGCTTTTCGGCATCCTCAGCACTTTTTTTCATCGCCATCATCAGTCCACCGTAGTGCTGCTTGGCAAGCGGACCCATCTGGTTCAATCTGGCTCGACCGGCGCTCTGGCTCTTTTTCCAAATGGGTGTCTTGACCGGCCCCGGCTGCACCAGGCAAACATCAATGTCGTGCGCCATCAGCTCCATCCGCAAACTGTCGGTGATTGCTTCGAGGGCAAATTTGGAGGCGCTGTAGGCACCCATGGCCGGGTAGGCGACAATGCCGCTGATTGAGCCGATATTCACAATCCTGGCTTGGCGGGCATCGGTATTTTGGCGCAAGAAAGGCAGGGCGGCCTGAGTGACCATAAGTACCCCTTCGACGTTGACTGCCATTTGCTGGCGAAAGTCGGCCATCGGGATGTACTCAAGTGGGGCGGTAGTGGCAATACCGGCATTATTAATCAAGTAATCCAATCCATCACCTGCGAGTTGTGCCGCTACTTCATTCATTGCACAAGTGACTGATTCATCATCACATACATCAAGCCTGATGGGTTGACAAGCGGCTGCCCGCAAAGCGTCATCAGCAGCCTGGTCACGACAGCCAGCGAATACTTTCCACCCCAGGGTCGAGAACCGTTTGGCACAAGCCTCGCCAATACCAGTGGAAGCCCCTGTAATTAAAACAGTTGGGGAAGATGGGCCAGGGTCAATCGTCATTTGCTGGAGGCTTTCGCCCTTGTTTCGCCTGACTTTGACGTTTCTTGGCGTCAAGCCGATTACGGTCGGCCGATCGGGGCTTCCTGGTCGGTTTGCGCGGTTTAGGGCGATGGTTTTGAGTTTTCAACTGGGTGATTAACCGATCCCATGCCAATTCCTTGTTCTGCAACTGGCTACGTCGCTCGGTCGCGCTCACCGTAATCCCTGAGGGGGGGTGAACAAGACGCACTGCGGTCTCAACTTTGTTGCGGTGCTGACCACCAGGCCCCCCAGAGCGGAAAAACGTGCACAGCACAGTTTTTTCCAGTTCCTTGCGCGCGATGGGCCAAATCTCCGCCATTCCAGCATTGTTGCATATTGCTAATCGGAAGGCTTTCCATGCACTAGGTTTTTGTTGGCTTATATTATTGCGACTTCCTTGTATTCCGTGTATTTCCCCCACAGATTCGGAATTGATGATATTATTTCGATGCCGGAAGGATTTTTCCGGCTTCCCTCATTGAACATTAACGGTCCAACCCTCGATGGACAAAGACCTTCCACGCATCGATCGGATTGACGGAATCCTGTGGCTGGCTATCGCCCTGCTACTACCGGTGGTTTATTTGATGACATCTTGGGTGTGGAATCAAAATGAACTTCGCGACTCGTCTGCTGGCCAGTTAAACCCAGCGATTAGAGTCTCCCAAGAGCTCGATTGAGCTTTCTCGTGCATACGGGTGCGTCAATCCCGTTGGCGGTCTTATTATCTCCCCGCCATGACTCATAACGTTGCCATCATCGGGTCCGGTCCAGCCGGGTACACTGCCGCCCTATACGCTGCTCGTGCCGGGCTTGCCCCCCTTCTTTATGAGGGAATGCAGCCAGGTGGGCAACTTACCATTACTACTGATGTGGAGAATTATCCCGGCTTTCCGGATGGAGTAACCGGTCCGGATTTGATGGAGAAATTCAAAGCGCAGTGTGCTCGTTTTGGAACTACCTTCAAGGAGTTTACGAATGTCAAGCGGATTGACACATCCAAGCGCCCATTCGTGATTGAAGATGAAATGGGTGGCTTGGAAGAAGCCCACTCGGTCATCATCGCCACTGGTGCTCGCGCCAAAATGCTCGGACTCGACAAGGAGAAAGAGCTCATGGGGCACGGGGTCTCAGCATGTGCAACTTGTGACGGCGCATTTTTCAAGGATGTAGAAATCGCAGTGGTGGGGGGCGGTGATACCGCCATGGAGGAATCCACATTTCTTACCCGCTTCGCGACCAAGGTCACCATCATTCATCGTCGCGATTACTTCCGCGCTTCCAAGGTGATGCTGGAGCGGGCTGAACAGAACCCCAAGATCGAGTTCAAAATGTTCCGCCAGGTAAAGGACATCCTGCATGGCGAAGACAAGAAGGTAACCGGTTTGCTACTGGAAGACCCGCGTGACGGTTCGACTGAGGAAATGGCATGCCAGGGCCTGTTCATTGCCATTGGCCATTCTCCGAACACCGACTTCCTTGGCGACGAGTTCGAGAAGGACGAGGTCGGCTACATTATTCCGCATTCTGGTATGCGCACCAATGTCGAGGGCATTTTTGCTGCCGGCGATGTCAGTGATTCAATCTACCGCCAGGCAGTTACTGCAGCAGGTGCTGGCTGTGCTGCCGCGTTGGAGGCACAGCACTGGTTGGAAGAGCAGGGAATCGAGAACGATTAGACGAACTTGTGAACCAGGGCTGACCAGGCGGCAGCTTCCCGAGCAGCGGCAAATCCTTGGCGTACTTCTTCGCGCATGCTTGCCGCAGCCAGCAATGCCTGGTCGGGGTCATCGAGGATTGCCGCCAGTTTGCGACGCAGACCACGGTCGTCTTTGAACAGACGGCTACCGCCGGGAAACTCCCGGTGTGCAGGGATGTCGCTGGCCAGAAGCGGGCGCGCCAACAATCCAGCTTCGAGTAAGGCATTAGGAGGCCCCCCTTCCGACTTGGAGGTTGAAATCACTGCTTTGGCTCGGCGCATGAAGGCGGCAAGTTGATCCCGTGGAATCGGTCCCAGCCAGCGAGCGAAAGGGTGCTTACGACAAAGTTCCTGCATGGATACTGCAGCACCCTCTTCGAGTTCTTCACCGGCAATCCACAAGCGCAATTGGGGACGCGTTTGTGCTAATGGTGCCAATGCCGTAACCGCACGCTCCGGGTTTTTTATTGCCCGCAGCCCGGTGGGCATGAACACCAGCTCGGTGTCCTCTTCAAGTTCGGCCAAAACTTCGGGCAAAGCAGCTCCGCGGGCTTCCGGCAATGGCGAGACTGCCTGGGGAATGATGCTAAGGCGTTCGCCGCAATCCGGGAACAAATCCCGTGCTCGCCTGGCGCTGGAAGTCCCCAGGGTGACCAGGGCGGCCGCGGCATTGACCGCCACCGTAGTCGCATTACCTGGCCGCCCGTTCAAGTCAGTGCCGGTGAACAGGATAATGAAGGGTATTTGCTGGGCATGGGCGTACTGGTGCGCGCCCGGACCCGACTTGGTGGAGTTCAGGGCAATCAGCAAGTCGCATTGTTGCGGTAACTCCTCACCTACCTGATGAGTGCTCAGCTGATGCCGTGAGCGTTTCAGTCCATCGACCAAACGTGCTGCCGTTGTCCAATTGCCGCGCATGGCACTTGGGTGGCATGGCAGTAGCAATGCAATGCGCATTTTGTTCTGCGTTCAGGAAACTGAAAGGTTGAGCAAGAACTCCTTGTTGTCCTTCGACTTATGCATGCGGTCAACCAGTAGTTCCATTGCTTCAACCGGATTCATGTCGTTGAGTACCTTGCGAAGCAACCACACCCGTTGTAATTCATCGGGGGAAAACAGCAGGTCCTCCTTGCGCGTGCCGGATCGATTAATGTCAATCGCGGGCCACACCCGGCGCTCGGCCAGTTGTCGGTCCAGTACCAACTCCATGTTGCCGGTACCCTTGAACTCCTCAAAGATAACCTCGTCCATCTTGGAATTGGTGTCAATCAAGGCGGTGGCGAGGATGGTCAAGGAGCCGCCGTCCTCCATGTTGCGCGCGGCACCAAAGAAACGCTTCGGCTTCTGCAGGGCATCGGCCACCAGGCCGCCAGTCATGATTTTTGAATTGGATGGTGCCTCGTTGTTGTAGGCGCGGGCGAGGCGGGTAATCGAGTCGAGCAACACGACCACATCCCGGCCCTGCTCAACCATTCGCTTGGCCCTTTGAATCACCATTTCAGCGACTTGAATGTGTCGAGAGGGTGGTTCATCAAAAGTACTCGCCACGATTTCGCGGTTTTTGCCGGGAACCGTGCGGCTGAAGTCGGTTACTTCTTCGGGCCGTTCGTCCACCAGCAGAATAATCAGATGGCACTCCGGGTGTTTTTCAACAATCGCCTTGGCAATCAGTTGCAGGAGCACGGTTTTACCGGCTCGGGGCGGTGACACAATCAGGCCACGCTGACCTTTGCCAATCGGCGAAATCAGATCAATAATGCGCGTCTCGACCAGGTCCTGTTTGCTTTCCAGGCTCAGACGCTCGTCCGGGTACAGCGGAATCAGGTCACTGAACGGAGCGTTGGCGTATTGCTTTTCCGGGTCCTCACCGAATACCGTCAGCACTTCATGCAACAGGAACAAGCTGTTGTCGCTGCCGTCCGGTGGTGCCATGACCCCGCTTACTTCCTGTCCGGAAACCAGGTTGTGGCGTTCGACCAGGGACTTGTGCAAGAGTGCGTCAGTGTCGGCGTTGGCGGTGTAGTCGTTAGTGCTGTGGCGCAGGAATCCGTGCCCTTCTGGCATTATTTCCAGGGAGCCCTTGGTGAAGGACACTCCACTTATATACATCCGTTGGCGCACCAGGTGGCGCAACAACATTCCACGTGGCATACCAAAGGCTCCCTCCACACCATCTTCTTCGCCAAGCTCCTGCAGATCGGGTAGAGATAGTTCGAGCAATGGGGAGAGGTGGAACTCCGCCTTTTTCCGCTTGCTGGCGAAGGAGGAGACACTCTCCTCGGCCCATGCCTGGTCGGGCATGTGCGGGAACTGCGACGGTGGTGGGAAGGCACCAATTGCCTTCATGGTTTGCGCACCACCACCTCCACGGCGGCGGTTGCGACGACGGCGGCGGGTCTTTTTCGTTTGCGGAGGAACCATGCTGGTTTGAGCTGTGCTACGGAAACCCCATACCACATAATCAGGGGTGGGGGGTGAGAAGGGTTCAGGCCGGCCAGCGGTCCCGCAGTGGGCGGGGGGCCAGGCTCAGAATCTGCTCCACGATGGGAGCGAGTTGTTCAGGGAGGGAGCTTAGAGCACCCTCGTTGTGCACCATAGCATCCGCGGCCTGCTGCTTTTTCTCAAGAGGTAATTGCGCCTTTTCCCGAGATTTCCACTCATTTTCTTCCCAGCCGTGTCGTTGACAGGCTCGTCGGCAGCGTTCGGCGGCGGAAACTTCCACGAAAATCTCAAAATCGCAAGCCCGGTCGAGCCCATTCTCGTGCATAAGCGGAACGTCGAGTAGCGCCCAAACCGCTCCACCGGATTGCTCAAGAGCACTTAACTTATTGAAAATAGAGGATCTTACGGCGGGATGCAGCAAGCCCTCCAGGGTCTTACGAGCCTTCTCATCACTAAATATATGACCAGCTACTGCACTACGGTCGAGAAGGCCGTCAGGTCCCAAGAGGTGGTTCCCAAGCACTTCAGCCACCTGCACGGAGACCTCTGCGGAGTTCAAGAGCTCCCCGACCTCGTCATCGGCACTCAGCACCAGCACTGGTTTTGGCAGGGAATCTGACAAATATTTGGCTACGGTGGACTTCCCGGCGCCTATTCCACCTGAGAGTCCAACAATGCGTAACCCTGGCAGCTGCTGATTCGTTACCATTTAGGACATCTTGCGGCATCCTTGACCCTTCGGCAAGGGTACCGTAAAAAAATGGCTGTTGGAAATCGCGTTCTTAGCCGCTCGCACTTCTTCTGGCTGGTTCGTCAACAAACCCCTAA
>NVRO01000152.1 GCA_002400895.1 Planctomycetota bacterium | reverse complement strand
CTCGCGCCTTGGGCTCATCGGGAGCTGCCGGGCGGGATGCATTGTTGCGGGCCAGCCAGGATCGCAACCCACTTGTGGTGCGGATGGCGGTGCGTAGTCTCGGAGAACTTGGTGATCCTACTCTGGTACCAGAAATACTCTCCTTTGCCCAACCGGGGGTATTGAGCAGCCTGCGGCGAGAAGCAATTGTTGCCCTCGGGCAACTCGGCGACACTCGCGCCTTTGATGCGATTTATAAAGCCGCAACCGAAGAAGGAGATTTGCAGCTGCGCTTGGCTGCGGTCAACGCTCTGGCGCTACTTCCGGGAATCGAAAGTACCAAGGCATTGCAATCCATGTTCCCGCAGTTCGTCGGCAGCCAGTTGGAATACGAGTACATCAGGATCATTACTCAATTGGGCTTGACTACCGCCCGCGCTACATTTTCGGCCCACCTGGAATCAGCGCGTGGCGATGTATCTCGGGTCGCTGCCATTAATTTGGGGAAAATCGGAGTTAGTTCTGCGGCAGATTACCTGATTGATTTACTTCCCGACTATCCGCAGGACAAAAACTTGTTAATGGCGTTGGCTTCCACCACCGGAGTTGATTTTCGCACCATGCCCGACCCTGCCGGCGTCTATGCTGCATGGTGGCAGGAACACGGATTGTCGGAATCCTCGCTCTGGTTGGAGCGGGCAGCGCGCAATTACTCGCTTGAGCTCGACCCCGGGTTCAACCAACAGGACAAAGTTGAGCCCAAGCTCGCAGTCGCCCAGTTGATTAATATCCTGCGCAAAGGCCCGGCTCACCTCCGCGCGGTAAGTGTGTGGCGTTTGAGCACCTTTACCGGGGTGGATTGTGAAGTGGTAGGTATTTACTCCAATGCCACCCAGGTCGCCCGCACGGCTGAGGTTTTCTCCGCATGGCTGGAACAAGAAGACGCTTAGTCTGCTTCGTTCTCGGCGCCTTTGCCATAACTGCAATCGCAGTGCTGTGGCAACAGAGCTTCGATGGAATTCTGGCGGTGGAGGAGTTCCAGCCCGCGATCGACCAGGCAGCAGTTGAAGCCGGTTTGGAAAACCCCGATTTGTTGGCGGCCCTGGTCTATGCCGAAAGTCGCGGTAATCCTGCGGCTGTTTCTTCGGTCGGTGCTCTGGGATTGTGTCAGTTGTTACCAACTACTGCCGTCGAATTGGCGTTGCGTCACGGCATCTCCGGACCGCCCTGGTCCCCTGCGGATAATTTACGGATGGGGGCTCACTATCTGGCTGAGTTGTTGCTGATGTTCGATCACGATGTCGATTTGGCATTACTTGCCTATCGACTTGGTCCGGGCCGGGTTTCCCGATTGATTATGGAGGCCGGCTCGCCTTCGTCCTACATTAAGGCTCTGCGTCGGCGCAAACCATCCGCTTGGGAATACCGAACCCAAATCATGCGCTTTGAACAGCGCTTCCGCGAGCGCCGTCTCGCTCTGCAATCACTAGATGAGCCATCCTGAAAAAACCATGTTCGTGTGCACGAATCAGCGCCCGCCAGGCGCAAAAGAGTCGTGTGGTCCGCGAGAATCCGATGAGTTTCTGCAACGGGTGCGTGAGTGTCTGCGGCAGAAAATGTTGTGGGGGCAAATGCGGGCGATTGCATCCGGCTGCCTCGGGGCTTGCGAAAACGGACCATGGGCAGTGGTTTATCCGGATGACATTTGGTATCGTGGCTTTACTGTTGACGATGCCGAAGAAATTGTGACTGAGCATTTGCAAAACGGACGTCCAGTGGAGCGCTTGCGTTTTACCCCCAAGCCCGACTCCCCGGGAGGATTGAAAGTTTGATGTCTGAAGTTACAGTTGATGCCAACGGAGAAGTCTTGTTGGATGCCGCGATTGAGTCCGGGGTGAACATCCCTTTTGGCTGTCGCAACGCGAAATGTGGAGTATGCCAGGTCGAGGTAATCTCTGGTGAACTGGTCGTGGCCGGTGAGTTGGAGAACGCTACACTCGAAGCATTCAGATGCGCTTCCGGTGTGCGCCTGGCCTGCCAGGCAAAGACCAATGGATTGGTAGTGGTGCGCCCGGTTCAGTCCTAATCGAGGAAATAAAATGGTACGTATTGGAGTTTGCCTTTCTGGCGCAGGGGTCTTTGACGGTGCTGAAATTCACGAAGCGGTGCTCAGTTTGCGCGCCCTTGCCCTTGGCGGAGCGCAAGCGGTGTGCTTTGCTCCCGACAAACGTCAGATGCATGTGATCAACCACTCCTCCGGTGAAGTGGAGGAAGGTGAAACTCGCAACGTACTAATGGAGTCGGCGCGTATTGCCCGCGGAGAAGTCGTGGCAGCTGACACCATCAAGGTCGAGGAACTAGATGCGCTGTTGTTCCCCGGTGGCTTTGGTGCGGCAAAGAACCTCTGTGACTTTGCAACTGCTGGTGCCGACTGTGAGGTGGATCCCGTTATCGCCAACATCATTCGTGCGGCCCACGCCACCAAGATGCCGATGGGGTTCATGTGTATCGCTCCGACAATCTGTGCCGCCGTGTTCCGGGGCACTGACACCAGGGTAGAGCTCACCATTGGCAACGACGCGGACACTGCCGCTGCCATCGAAGCCATGGGCGCCAAGCACGTCATCTGCCCGGTGAATGAGATTCACATTGACGAGGGTAATAATGTGTTGTCTACTCCGGCTTACATGCTGGCAAAAAATATTGCCGAAGCTGCCGAGGGCATTGACAGGTTGGTGAGCAAACTGCTTGAGCGTTGCCCCGCTAGTCTGACTCCGGCTGGTTGAGATGTTTGCGGTGCTCATCTTGGGATGGATGCAGTTGGCAGCGCCAACCGGCGAGGCCTTGTCTGCTTCCTCCGGGAACTACCAGGGATTCCCCGAGCAGGATGCCCTCTCCTATCAGATTGAGTTGGAGTTCGACTACGCTACCAAACAGGTAGCGGCGACTGCTCGTCTGCGTTTCCGGTTGATTACTGCAAACAATCGCCTTCGTCTGCATTCCATCGCCGACGATGGTTGGGAGGTGGTGATCAGAGACTCCGCCGGCAAGCGGCTGGAAGTCGAGCGTAACGGTCAGGTCATCACCGTATTGTTGGGCCGTGAATACCCTGCCGGCAGTGTGGTGGAACTCGATGCCAGCATGAATGGCAATCCTCCGGATGGGCTTTATCTCACGAAAAACCGTTATGGGGAACCGATTCTGTTCACCGACCACTTCTCTTCGCGCGCTCGCGGCTGGTTGCCTTGCGAGGACCATCCCTCCGACCGGGCCGCATTTAGCCTCAAGTTGGTTTCGGAAGATGGCTGGGAAGTAATCGCCAGTGGGGAAGATGTCGATGGGGATGGCACCTGGGAAACGCACACCGACTTGCCTACCTATATGTTTGCATTCGCTACCGGACCGTATGCCCGCATCACCGAGCTGGGTGATGAACGATTCATTCCGCATTTCATTTATCAAAAAGACAAGCCCAAGGCGCGACTCGGCTTGAAGCACCATGCTGCCTGGATGAAAAGCATGGAGGTAACTTTCGGTCCATATGCGTGGGAAAAATATTGCGTGGTACAAGTCCCGACCCGCTGGGGGGGAGTGGAAAATGCCGGCAACACCTTTATCATGGAGCGTCTGTTCGATGGGCGCGACCGTGGTGTCGGCACCCTCGCCCACGAATTTGTACATATGTGGTTCGGGAATGCGGCTGGTTACGGGGAATGGCACGAAGCGTGGTTGAGCGAAGGATTTGCCAGCTACTTCGGGCCGTGGTTGTACGCCCAAACTGGTGGTCCTCCATTGCGAAATGCTCTCGATGGTGCTCGCCGCCGTTGGCGTCAAGCCGCCTGTGCCGATACCAGGCCGGTGCGGTGGATGGGGTATCCCAAGCCCGATGACTTATTCGGCTCATCCGCTCCGAATACTTACCAAAAGGGTGCCTGGGTACTTCACATGTTGCGCCAGGAAATTGGCGACCAGGCTTTCTTCGGTGGTATTTCCGACTACTACAAGAGCATCTCTTCGGGATACGGAACCACCCCCAAGTTCCAAGCGGCAATGGAGCAGGCCTGCGGGCGCGAACTAGGATGGTTTTTCAGCCAGTGGCTGGATCGACCCGGCTGTCCGCGCCTGAATCTAAAGTGGCAAGGAAGCTCGTTGATTGTCACCCAGGTGCAGGAATTCCCCTTCAGGTTCAGGCTACCGTTGCAGTGGACCAATCAGGATGGTGAAAAAGTGGACCGCAACTTTGAAATATCAGATGCGGTGACCGTGATTGACCTGGGAGGTCAAGTCACTGCTCCGGTGGTCGATCCACGGGTTGAATTGTTGTGGGCCAAGGAGTGATTCCGGCAATCTGCCGAGGATTCTCGGTGAACTACCTCCGGCGGAACTAGAATCCGCTTCATGGCAACCCGCGAACAAGTTGAAGAACTGTGGCCTGAATTGACCTGGATAAAGGATCAGGGTCTGCGTGAACAAACTTTGTCCACCTGGATGCTGGCATTTGAGCGCAGTCCTCTAGAGCCCAGTGACCTCCTCGAAATACCCTTCACCCTGCACGTTCCCGGTTGCACCGTCAGCTTCATGGCGCACAAACGCCTGGTGGTTCATCTGGCCAAGGTTAGCGCCGACAAAATTGCCGATTTCATGGGAGATGATTTGCCGGTTGATGAGGACACTCTGTTGGCAGGTGCGATTCTTGCCGATGTCGGCAAACTTCTCGAATACGACAAGGTCGATGGCCAATGCGTGCAATCTCGTCGCGGTCAATATTTACGGCACCCCTTCACCGGGGTCGGCTTGGCCCAGGAATGCGGGGTGCCGGATGAGGTTTGTCACATCATCGCTACTCATGCCGGGGAAGGGAATCTGGTCAAGCGCACCACTGAAGCGTTCATCGTCCACCACACCGATTTCATGACCTATGAGCCGCTGGTCAAGGGGCTCAAGTTCGACGACTGAGCGTTCTACTCTTCGTCCTCGATTCCGTCCATGTATCCCAGGTAGCCGAGCGCGTCGGCTAAATCGCCTTGTAATTCGGTTTTACCGGATTCTGCGGTGCGTAGCGCCAGGGAGGACGCGATGTACTCTTCCAGAATCGAACGGAGTTCCGGGTCCGGTTCGCGTTCAGCTGCAAGGTTGTGTTTTTCGTAAGGATCGCTAGCGAGATCGAATTCCATCCACGCGACCGGATCCTCGCTCCCTGCTTTAGTCACCCGCACCAGCTTGCGAGAGCCTACCCGTATCGCTTGCATCGGGAATGCACCCTTGGGACGCTCAAAGAAAACTGGCAGCGGATTGGCCGGGGCTGGCACTCCGAGCAGCGGACCGAGGTCGCGACCGTGGGACGCGGAATTGAGGGAAGCGCCGGTCCAGTGCGCAATGGTCGGCATGATGTCGACCAACTGCACCGGTGTTTGAATACGCTGGGAATCAATGCCGGGACCACGCAGAATCAGCGGAACACTGACCATTTCCTGGAACAGGGAGTGGCCGTGTTTCCATTGGGTGTGGTCATAAAACTCTTCGCCGTGATCGGCGGTAATAATCAGATAATCTTCGGGACCGAGAATTCCGTCCTCTTCGAGGCGCGCAACCAAATTGCCGATTTCCTGATCACAGTAGCGGATTTCTGCATCGTAGTGGGCCAGAAGTTGGCGAACCGCAGTCTCATCGGGCACGGGAAAGGCCGAGCCTTCCAGCGGTACCGGTGGGGAATCGTGAGAGCTGCCGAAATCAATCGACTGCATGACCTGCCAAAGTCCGGGCACGTCTTCGGGTTGCCATCCGGCTGGAGCTTCATAGGGGTCGTGTGGGTCAATGTATTGCACGTAGATAAAACTTGGTCGGGAGTCGCCATCGTTTTGCTCAAGCCAGTCGTAAACCTGTTGGTTGAGTCGCCGTGCTTCCGAACTGCGAGTCTTTTTACGGTCTCGCGGCTCCCGGTTCCCTTCCTCGGATTCCTCCATCAAGCTGGGGACGAGCGCCACCAAGCCATGAATCAGCTCGCTGCGCAATCGGTTCAGGGCGCAATAGTTGCGGAGCGAATAGGAAACGTCGGTCCAGAATTTCTCGAAGCCGCGATTGAAACCGAAGTTTGGTGAGACCTGGGCATTGGCCGAAAAGGCGGCGGTGCGATAACCACGGCTGTGCAGCAGAGTGGCCAGGGTTTCCAACTCGTCCGGCATCCGGTCGAACATGGTCACGGTGTCGTGGCTGGTGGGATAAAGACCGGTCATCAGTGATGCTACCGATGGCCGGGTCCACGGTGCTTGTGCGTAGGTGTTTTCAAATAGTGCACCCTCGGCGGCCAGTTGGTCGATTACCGGGCTGATTGCACCATCGCGACCTGGTTGTTGGTAACCGTAACAGGAGAGGTGGTCGGCACGCAGGGTGTCTATCAGCAGGATTACCACGTCGGGGGCGTCGTCAGCTGCAGCAACTGTCTTGCGGTCGAGCCCGGCGCTCTGATTCGGAGCCAAGAGCACCAGCAATAAACCGACCGCAGCAGTAAATGTCAATTCGATGTTCAAGAGACGCCGACTTGTTTTACAGCTGGCCTTGAAGACCAAAAAGCCCACCAGGGCAGAGCCAAGCCAGGCTGGCCATCCGCTTGGAAACCAGCCGAAGCCCTTGCCCATCCAATATGAACCGAGCAAGGTCATGGTAATACCAGCCGCCAATGCGAGCGAGTGATGCCACAAGAAATTTGGTCTGAGCGCGGTAACCACTGCGACCAGTAGCGCCACTACCATTCCATATGCAACACCCAACTTGATGGCTTCGAGCAGTGGTGCAGCAAAGCGTAGGGAGTGGGCATGAATAACCAGACCGCCTTCCAGCAAACCGAAGGTGAGGCCGAGGGTGAGACCGGCGATTGCCCCCAGGAGGGCACGGCGAATGACTGCCATGGTTTGATTCTACGCTGACCCGGGAGGACTCAATAACGCGCTCATTGTCCGAGGCGTTGGCGCACCAGGTTTTCCAAGCCGCCGGCAATCACCAATTCCTGGGCAGTTGGGCCCAGTGCCGGGAAGGAAAACTCGTGCTCGCCGACTGTAATCGTGCCGTTACGGAAATTAATGTTGGCGCGCAGTGCGGTACGTCGGCTAAGAGTTGCATTGTCCTGCTCGCTAGCATCACCACGAAGCCACTCAACCAATGTCGGGCAATCAAGCAGGAGATAGCCATTGTTGAAGGCATTGCGTTTGTAGGTAGCAGAAAAGGAACCGGCGATCACCAGGGAAATCCCTCGGTACTTGAGCGCGGTGGCCGCCTGTTCGCGGCTGGAGCCGGTGCCGAAGTTGAAACCGCTGACCATGATGTCACCTTCTTGTGCCACCGATTGGAACTCGGAGTCGTAATTTTCCATGGCTACCGCCGCCATTTCTTCGTTGCTCAAATCTTCGCGGTAGGTGTACTTACCCGGATAAATTCCGTCGGTATTGAGGTTGTCGGCGTTGCAAAACAGTAATTCGCCACTCAAACTGGCAGGGAAGCCGTCAAGGATGGGGGTTTCGACGGCAGTTTTTTCAGCTTGGGGTGGAACCCTCAGCTGGTGGCTCGGTCCGTCACCCTTGAGATTCTGGGGAGCGCAGATATGTCCGGCTGCCGCACTGGCGGCGACCACCGCAGGGGATGCGAGGTAGGCTTCGGCGTCCTTGGAGCCCATGCGTCCACGGAAATTGCGGTTGGTGGCAGATATTCCTACTTCACCCGCTTCGAGCAAACCTACACCAAGACCAATGCAGGGACCACAGCCGGCGGGCAACACTTTGGCTCCGGAATCGAGCAATATTTGCCAATCACCGCGTGCCTCGGATTCGCTGCGCACTTGGTCGGATGCAGGTGCCAGATAGAAGTCGACATGCTCGGCAACTTTCTTTCCTTTCAAGACGGTGGCGGCGGCAGCCAAATCTTCTACTCGTGCGTTGGTGCAGGACAGCAGGTAGGCCTTGTCAATGTGCCGATGCTCAGCTTCGACCTTGCTGATTTGTTCCATTACCTTGACCGAGTGTGGCCCGCAAATGCACGGGATGACCGTTGCCAGATTCATTTCTATGATTTGCGCGTAGTTGGCGTCGTGGTCGGCAGTGAGAACCCCGGAAGCCAGTTGGTCAATGGCCTCAGCACTAAGCCGTTGTTTTGTTCCCTGCTGCTCACGATACCAGGCAACGGTGACCTCGTCGCATGGAAACACTCCGGCCAGTGCACCCCACTCGGTAGTCATGTTGGAAATGGTCAGCCGGGCGGCGACATCAAGCGTGGCCACGCCGGGGCCGGAAAACTCCAGTGCATGGTTGAGCACCTCATCCTGGTTGTAAACCCCACAAAGTGCCACGATTACATCCTTGCCACTTACCCCGGGCCGAAGTTCGCCGCTGAAAATGACTTTGGTGACGGGGGGAATCTGCCACCATGTTTCACCAGTTGCCCACAAAGCGGCAGCGTCGGTGCGCACCACCGGAGTGCCGAGGGCGCCGACTCCACCGTAAACGTTGGAGTGTGAGTCTGATGCCACCACAAATGTACCGGGCCAGGCGTAGCCCTCTTCAATCATGATTTGATGACCAATACCGCGTCCGGCGGGATAAAAATCAACCCCCATGCGTTTGGCAAAGGATTCGATTCCGGCGTATTTGGCCAGGTTCTGCTCTGAAGTGTCCTGGACGTTGTGGTCAAGGGTGAATACCGCTTGGTCAGGATCATCCATTACCGCAGCACCGAGTCCGTCGAACTTCATCATTACCGCGGAGGTGTTGTCGTGGGTCATCACGTGGCGCGGGCGCACCGAGACATAGTCACCGCAATACACCAATTGGCCGTCGGCTAAACCGACCGCGAAGTTCTGTACTATCTTTTCAACCAGGTTTTGTGCCATTAAGTGTTACAGGATATCCGCGCCGATCTGAACAAAACCCACCATCCGGCGATGAAGGCGAGTCCACCAAGTGGGGTAATGGCGCCAAGAGCGCTCATCCCGGTTAGTGCCAGGGCGTAAAGAGAGCCGGAAAACAAGAGGATTCCGACACTGAAGAAGCGTCCCGCCAGAATCGCGGAGCTTGCACCGAGGTGGGGGGCGGCGAGGCCAGCCACGATCAGGGCGAATGCGTGATACATGTGATAACGAACCCCGGTTTCCCACGTAGTAAGTGCCTGCTCCGATACCAATTCCTTGAGCCCGTGGGCGCCAAAGGCACCCAAAGTGACTGCCACCATGGCGGCGAAGAATCCGTGAACCAAGAGACGAGTTGACATGTCCTGCTTTAGGTTCAGTTTGTCCGGTTTCAAGTCGGATGCTGCCGGCTGCACTTCGCCATGTCCTACCTGAACACCTACACTTCTTACCGTGAACGTACTCATCACCCTGCTACTGCTCCTGTCGGCTGCTGCATTGCCCCAGGAGCAAGAGCCATTCAAACTCAGTTACACCGATTTGTTGGCCGAGTACCGAGACTTGACTCTGCTCGCCGAGACTCCGCTGGAAGGCGTCAGCTTGATTCAATTCTCATCCACTGACCCCTCCTCCACTACCGACGCAGAGATTGCAGATACGTGGTTCAGCAATAAGGATCGTGGCAACTATTTGCGCGAGGAACAATTTGGCGAGGAGCAACTATTCGTAATGGCGGAATGTCTGCAAGCAGGCTCCATCATGCGTCTGTGGGTAGGCAACCCGAACGGTGACATCTTGTTTTTCGTCGATGGCAACAGCCAGCCGAGTTTGCGTTTACCGATGACAGCTCTATTCGACGGCAGCCACGTGTCGTTTCAGCCGCCCCTGGCTTCAATCCAGGCAAACGGACACAGTTCATATGTCCCGCTACCCTTCGACCGAAGCATCAAGGTCTGTACCACTGCCGACAACCTCTACTATCACGTGGGCATTCGCAAATACCCTGCGGGTACCCGCTTGCCCTCCCTGAATGCCAAACTTCTGAGCGACCAGCAGGAGGAACTTGATTTCATCAACTCTTTACTGGGTGCCCGCGAGTTCGTCAGTTTTCCGCGTCGCTTTACCAATTATTCAGGTCGCTATCGACCCAATCTTGAACAACACATCAACATCAATGGTTCAGGGGCAGTGCGCTCGGTGACGGTAACCATGCCGGATGCCCACCTGATAAAGGACTTCGGCTCGGTATTGAGTGGTTTACGAGTGCGGGTGATTGCTGACAGGTCGAAGTCCGCCCAGGTTGATATTCCTTTCGGGGACTTTTTCGCAGTCGGACCAAGTGCCAGCCCCAGCAACAGTTGGCTGACCAAGGTGGTTCATGAAGAGGATGGTTCCATTGTTTTCGCCAATTTCATTCCGATGCCATTCTCCGAGGCGATACGCATCGAGATTATCAACGAGAGTCGACGCAAAGTGTTATTGAAAACGCGAGTTGTTTACGAGGAAGGGGAAGCACGCCCATTGCGCTTGCATGGAGGCTGGCACGGGCAGAAAGATCTGCTAATGCGGCCACCACTGGATTGGTCGGTGCTGGTGGCTGAAGGTCCCGGGCGCCTCGTCAGTACCGGTCTTTCCATCCGCAATCTCAGTCCTAACTGGTGGGGAGAAGGGGATGAGAAAATAACTACCCAGGTAGTACCGGCGATAAGCTATACCATAATGATTATCTCCATCAGCTATACACCAAAGCAAAGCATGATGTTACCACGCGG
>NVRO01000151.1 GCA_002400895.1 Planctomycetota bacterium | reverse complement strand
TTCATTGCGCGCTGTCTCGAACTCCCGATGCCGATCCCGCAGGCGGTCGGCCAGCTCATGGCTGATTCCGTCAGTGGCACAACCATGGCACAACAATCGGCTTCCAGCCGGACAGCTCAGAAAGTCGGGGTTGGCGGTACCCGGATAGGACTCGACGTCTTCCTGGCTAAATCCGGCCGCGCGCCGAGCCGACTTCAGTCGCCTCCACAGCAACTCAATGCCCATGCAGAATTTAATCTCCTGGTCGCGGTCGAGCTGGGGAATGCGCGAGACCTCGTGGCGATAGTAGTTGAGCAAATTACTGCTACGAAATGTGCTGCCGGACGGGTCAAGACGCTTGAAGTCGAAGCTGACTGCTGCGCCATTACGATCAAGGCGACGCAAAATACGCCTGGATGTCTGCTCGAAGCTGGACAACTCCAATTCGTCGAGAATGTCGTCAAACTCGACGGAAACAGCGGTGAGCTTGGTAGTGGACCCCATAGAGCACTATTTTAGTGCTTAATTTGAGGCGAGCAAGTCTTTCTCGCGCAAATGCAAATCATGCCTAAATGGGCTTATTGTGGAGTCCATGGTTCTCCTGACCACCCTTGTTGTCTGCTGTATCCCCGCATTCCAGGCGCAGGGGCAGAACCCACCGACAACAATCCCCGTGGTCTTGGCTGAGCCCACCGGCATCAGCCGGACGGCGGGCCCGGTCAGGGGCGGTATCCCACTCGGAAAGGGGCTCTTGAGCGATGTTGGAATAATTACTTGTGATTACTCGGTGGGGACTAAAAAGGAGATTGAAGCAGCTACCTGGGCAATGTCTCGCTGGCCGGATGGTTCCATCCGCTGGCTGGGAATCGAGTTTCAAGCTCCTCCACTGGCAGCCCATTCCCGGCAGCAATTGGACTTCAAGCTCAAGACCAAAACTGCCAAAGCCCTCGCCTCCAGTTTCAGCCCGACTACGGAAAATGACGGTGGCCTGTTCGAGATAGATTCCGCCCAGCTGAATGGGCCTCTCAGCTTCAGCTTTAAAGCGGAGACCGCCTTTGGGCCGCCCCCTTCCAGGCTTTCGGTCGGGGTCCAGACGATTGAGCTCGCAACCAGCCAAAGCTGCACCTTGCGCCGTGAAGATTCTCTACTGAGCGATGACGGCCGGGAAGTGATTCGCTTCATCACCCGTGCAACCAACTACCGCGACTCCAACCTGGTGCACATTGCTCACACCATGGAGGTCGTCCGTGGCACTCACTTCAACCCGCAGTGGTCCTTGCAGCTGCCGATCAAGAACCCCGGCAAAGAATTAGACCACCGACAAAGAAACGAAAAGTTTGCCTCACTTGACGGCAAATCGCGCACCCACAAACTCAGCGGTGTTCACCAGGAGAACAATTTGACGGTGGCGATGACGGATTTTTGGAAACTGTTTCCAACCGGGTTCAAGCGCACCGGGGAACAGCTGCAAATATTGCTCGCATGTCCGGATGCCGATGACCACATGGTGCTCGAACCTGGTGTCGCCCGCACTCATCACCTGTGGATTTGGAGTGGCGACCAGCAGCCCAGCGAGGAGCAGGCGGTGGCACAAGCCGACGCGCCAATCGTGCCCTTCACCACTCCGCAATGGGCTGTGGCCAGTGCGGCGGCCGGACCCCTGATGAAGCCTGCTGCAGACTCGCGTCTTGACGACGTGGTCGAGATGTCAATCGACAGGGTTTTCAAGTTCGCCGAGAAACAAGGTCATCATTACGGTTTCTTCGACTGGGGCGACTTCTTTGTGCACGATGGAACTCTCAGCTACACCGGCTGTATCAACCAGGAATATGACCCGGCAATGGTCATGCACCTGGCCTACTTGCGCACCGGGAATCCACAAATGCTGTTGCGGGCAATGCCGATGGCGCGCCACTATTCCGATGTCGACATCGCCACAACCGGCGGGGTATTCCAGCACCGGGCAACCCGTCATCATGCCGATGCGTGGATTGCCAAGGTTCTGGCTGACGGTTTTTATGGTTCCATCAAGCAGGCCAAGGGCTTTGACGGAAGCCCCGAAAGTTTGCTGCGCATAGTCAAGAAAAAGAACCAGGCCATGGCCCGAGGAATTGAGCCGCTGATCCGCCCCTTGCTCGACAGCGGTGAACCGGCACATGAAATCACTCGCATCGCCCTGGAAATCATGGGCCAAAACATTGTCAATAACATCGTCAACAAACTCGGCGACGGCGGCGACGACATGACCATGAAGCGCTACTGCGACGGGATTGCCGGCAGTACCCTCGCCCGCGATTACGGATTTAAAAACGCCGACGCCTCCTTCGAGCGGTTCTTCGACTTGTACGGAGGTTCTTGGGACCAGTTCCCGACCTTCCACGTGGACAACAGCCCCGACCCTACCGCTCGCCACACTGGTGGACACTCGTTGGTAGAAGGAGTGATATTCGGATGGTGGGAGACCGGCGACCCGCGACTACTCGAAGTTGCGTTACGGGTTGGCCGTCACCACGTCGAGGTGCTGGTGCCGCAGGAACTGGGCAAACTCGGCGATGGCCTGGGTGGTGACGGAAATCCGCGCACCCGCACAGTGGCCTGGCCGCTGATAAATATGTGCCGACTCTATGAAGCAACCGAAGGCATGGCTGGTCAGGAAGAGCTGCATGCGGAGTTGTACGCCTCGTCCAAAGAATGCGCGGAGGCCTTGATTCTGGTTCCATTCGAACGCATCGAAGGATCGATTCACGCCGGCGTAACCATGGAAGCTCTGGCCAACTGGCACCAACTCAGTAATGACCAGGCGACCGGCGAATATCTGGTTGGATTGGCTCGTTACTGGGCAAGCAATGTTTTCGACAAGCGCAGCAATGCTTTCCGTTACAAGGCGCACCAGACCAGCAACGCCGCGCGCGGTTTCTCCGGTCTGGTTTCCTATGGTCTGGCCTATGCGCAACGACTCAATCCGCACGCGGCGACCTGGAAAGTGTTCAAGCAGGCGTGGACGGAAATGTTAAAGCCGCAGAAGAAAGCCAAGCCAATGGCGATGACGCTCCGCTCGGCAGCACGCGCGTTTTAATTCAATCGCGCCTTGATGCGCGCAATCAACTGCCAGGCTGACAGCGGTGATAGTTCATCCGGATTCAGTTTGCGCAATTCTTCAATCAAATCGTTGTCGCCAGATTCCTCTATCAAATCGAACAAGGAGTGCTGCAGTATCGGCTGCTCCGACGACGCATCGTCCTCGCCGGCCTTGATTCGTCTGGTCAGACCTTCTTCGTCGCGTTCCAGCTTGACCAAGACTTCCCGTGCCCGATCCAGGACTTTCATCGGGACCCCGGCAAGTCGGGCAACGTGAATGCCATAGCTGCGGTCGGTGCCACCTTCCTCGATGCGGTGCAAGAACACAATGTCGTCGCCGTACTCGCGTACCGCCACGTTCAGGTTGCGCGCACGGGTCAAGTCGGCTGCCAAATCGGTAAGTTGATGGTAATGAGTTGCGAACAGACAGCGCGCGCCAATCTGGTCGTGTACATGCTCGCACACCGACCAGGCAATCGCCAAACCATCAAAGGTGCTGGTACCGCGCCCGACTTCGTCGAACAACAGAAGCGAGCGGTCGCTGGCATGGCGCAAGATATTGGCAGTCTCGACCATCTCCACCATGAAGGTGGATTGACCGCGTGCAATGTCATCACCCGTTCCTAGTCGGGTGAAAATACGGTCAACCAGGGCGATGCGCGCACGTTTGGCCGGCACAAATGAACCCATTTGCGCCATCAACACAATCAGTGCGGTCTGGCGCAACCAGGTGCTCTTGCCGCTCATGTTGGGACCGGTCAGAACCACAAGACGGGAGTCGGCGCCCAACAGGGTGTCGTTGGGAACGAATGGTTCTTCGAGCAGTGCCGCCTCGACCACCGGGTGGCGACCTTCGCATATATCCAATGTTTGCACGTCGCCATCGACAATAAGTTCCGGCCGGATGTAGTTACGCTCTACCGCAACTTGCGCCAAGGAAGCGAACACGTCGGTTAACGATACCGCAGATGCGGTTTTCAACAGGCGCCCGACCTCGCCGGCAGCAAAGTCGCGCAAGGCCAGGAATGCTTCGTACTCCAGGTCCTTGCTCTTCTCTTCAGCACCAAGGACTTTGGCCTCATACTCCTTCAATTCCGGAGTGATGTAACGCTCGACATTTTTCAGCGTCTGCTTGCGCACATAATCTTCCGGTACTTTGTCGCGATACGCGTGCGACAACTCGAGGTAATAACCGAACACCCGGTTGAAACCGATTTTAAGGTTGGAGATTCCGGTACGCTCAACTTCACGCACTTGCAGTTGGGCCAGATATTCCTTGCCTCCACGCGCCAACTGGTGTAACTCGTCGATGTCCTGGTTGAACCCCTCGCGCACCAAGCCTCCGTCTTTCAACGAGAGTGGAGGGTTGTCCACCAATGTTGCTTCAATCCGAGCGCACAACTGCTTGCACGGGTCCAGGCTTTGGTGCAGAACGCGCAGCGCCGGACTGGCGGAGAGTGCCAACTGTTCGCGTAACGCGGGAACCCTGGAGAGGGCATGGCTGAGAGCAACCAAATCACGGGCACTTGCGCGACCGCTGGCCAGCTTGGAGGCGGTGCGCTCCAGATCACCCATTCCCTCGAGCGCAGCTTGCAGGGCACGCCGCACTTCGGACATGGTGTGAAGTTCGGAAACGGCATCCTGGCGTTCCAGAATTTCATCGTGCAAAACCAATGGTTCCAATAACCACTCGCGCAGCACACGCGCACCCATTGGTGTTTCGGTGCGGTCCAGGACTGCCAACAAGGTGCCGTCACGGCCGCCATCGTGTTGCGATCGGGTGATTTCTAGCGTGCGGCGAGTGGCGCCGTCCATCATCAAGTGCCTGGCAGGTTCGTGCAGCGTCAGGTCACGGATTTGCTCGAGCGCACTTTTCTGGTGGTCGCGTAAAAAATCAAGCAGGGCGCCACAAGCAGCCAGGACCTGATCCTTTCCTTCTACCCCGAAGGGGGCCAAGGTGCTGGCCTTGAGTTGTTCGCGCAAATCCCGGGCTCCATTGCGCGGGTCAAAACTCCATTCCGGACGTTGGCGAACGGCTACTCCGGCAGATTCACATACCGAACGCACCACGGCAAGCTGCTGGTGCAAGACCGCACTGCCATCGCTTTCGTGGATGTCAGGAAGAACCACTTCGGCTGGTGCAATCCGCGCCAACTCTTCGCCGAAGCGCTCGGGAGCGCACTCGGAACACCGAAAAATACCGGTGCTGACATCCGCCCACGCCAATCCGCAAATATCGTCGCCATTAACCGCCACGGCCAGGACATAGAGCGGTTCATCACCGGCCAGGGCTTCGTCTTCAATCAGGGTGCCTGGCGACACCACCCGCACTACACCGCGGTCGACAATGCCCTTGGCGTCACGGGGATCCTGGAGCTGGTCGCAAATGGCGACGGTGTGCCCGGCGCGCACCAGGCGAATCAAATAACTCTCCATCGCCCGCACCGGAACTCCGGCCATCGGGATGGCGCGCTGCTTGTCTCGCGCGGTCAGCACCAGCCCGAGTTCGGCAGCAGCGACCTTGGCGTCATCAAAAAACAACTCGTAGAAATCACCCATCCGAAAGAACAACAAGGCGTCGGGATGCTTGCGCTTGGCGGCATGAAACTGCCGCATCATCGGCGTCTCGGTGGTCGACTTGTTACTGGGCTTGGCCTTTGTTTCGGCGGCGGTTTCTTGGGGAATGGACTCAGTCACGGGGATTGGGGTTGGAACCACGATTCTAACCCTGCGAAGCCCCGCGCTCTCTGCCGCTCGGATAGAATCCGCGGCTGAGCTGTCAATCAAGACCGTAGAAGACCATGCGTCTCCCCAACATCAACTTCACCGACGAGCAGATTCGCCTCCAGGGCGTAGCCCACGACATTGCTCGCAAGTACTTGCTGCCACAGGCTTCCGAGCACGACAAGAATCACAGCCTTAACGAGGACGGATTCAAGGCTGTGTGCGATGAAGGTCTGCTCGGCATCTGGATTCCCAAGGCCTACGGCGGTAGTGAAAACGGTGTTCTCGGTCTGGCATTGGTAGTCGAAGAACTCTCCAAGGCCGACCCTGCTTTTGGCGTTGCCTTTGCGGTAAACGCGCTTGGCTCCTTCCCGATTATTGTCGGTGGAACTGAAGAGCAAAAGCAGAAGTATCTGCCGCTGGTGGCCACCGGTAAAGCCTCCTGCGCCTTTGCGCTGTCTGAAAAGTTTGCCGGCTCCGACGCTGGTGGGCTATCCGTGCGCGCCACCAAAGTTGATGGTGGCTGGAGAATCAACGGCGAAAAGAAATGGACCACCAACGCATCCCGCGCCAACATCATCATCTGTTTTGCGGTAAGCAACCCCGAGTCGCGCTCTCGACGCATCTCCGCATTTGTGGTTGAAGACACTGACGAAGGATTCTCGATTGCCAAAGTCGAAGACAAGATGGGAATTCGTTCCGTTCCGGTTTGTGAAACCGCTTTTGACGGGGTCTTCTTGCCTGACGACCGTTTGATTGGCGGCAAACCCGGATTGGGCTTCAAGCACTCGATGATGACCCTCGACCTGGCACGCCCCGGGGTTGCTGCCCAAGCCGTCGGTACTGCTGCCGGGGCACTCGAGTTGGCAAACACCTACGCCAATCGCCGGAAACAGTTTGGTCAGAACATCGCATCATTTCAGATGGTGCAAAGCATGCTCGCCGACATGGCGATGAAAACCGAAGCCGCCCGTTGGCTGGTCTTCGCCTGTGCCTCTGCCGCCGACGCCGGCGACATGAAAGTTGTTAACAAGTATGCCGCCATGGCCAAGTGCTTCGCCACCGACGTGGCTGTACACGTCGCCACCGACGCAGTCCAAATTTTTGGTGGTTACGGATTCATGGAGGACTACCCGATTGCCAAGTTCTATCGCGACGCCAAGATTTTGCAGATTTACGAGGGCACCAATCAGGTTCAGCGACTGGTTATCGCCCGCAACCTGATGAAGGAGTCGGGCACCTACGATTACCTCAACGAAGTCATTCCTCGGGAAACTCAGAGCACCCACGGCGGCGATTACGAAATCGCCAACTCCTGATTCCCTATTCTTCGCCGTCGACCGAATAGCGACCCGGTCCGGTCAGCGTTATTACCACCAGGCCGACCAGGTAAAGCAAGGGCAACTCGCCACCACTCTCGTAGGGATTGCCGGGGTGAACCTGAATCAATGCCACCGCCATGGTGGCTATTGCCGGCACCGCCGCATAACGGGTGTACAGCCCCAAAGTCACCAGGACACCTCCCACTAACTCGGTGAGCGCGGCAACCCAGGCAAACGGTTGCGGCAAGGGCCAGCCCCAGTCGGTGACCATGGCTTCAATATTTTC
Source organism: Planctomycetota bacterium (assembly GCA_002400895.1). Next base: position 3,568 of record NVRO01000151.1, on the reverse strand, counting down.
GACCCCGCCGGCGAAGACCTTGTCAAAGCCGTGCCAGGCCAAGCCTATACCAACCACCAGTCGCAGAAGAAGGAGTCCTAGTGAATTCATCTTGCTTCATGTTAGCGAGGATGGGAAGAATTTCACCACTTGCTAATTCCCTCGGCGCATTCGCCCGGTCCATCGCCATCGGCCACCCGCCACAACACCCAGGCGGCCACTGAAGCAAGGGGTGACCAGCAAGCTCCTCGGACAGCAAGTTGCTTCGGGGTGGGGCGCTCCGAGCGACCCTCGAGCATGCGCAGACCTTCCTGCACCCCAAGATCAGTGGTCGGGAGCACATCGATCCGGCCAAGCTTGAAAATTAAGAACATCTGGGCGGTCCAGGGGCCAATCCCTCGTACCGCGCTCAGCCGCTCAACGATTGCTTCATTGCTCTGGCGAGACAGCCCCCGAAGCTTGAGCCGGCGGTCCTGGCATCGTGCGCTTAAATCTCGCACCGCTGCCAGTTTGGCCCGGGACAGACCGGCACCGCGAAGTTGTTGGTCGCCGACCGCGTCAAGGCCTGCCGGGTTAACCCGGCGGTTGCCCCCGTTGCACTCGGCCACCTGGGTGACCACCCGATTCCAAATGGTGTCGGCAGCTTTGTAGGCCAGCTGCTGAAATACAATCGCCCGAGCCAGATACTGAAAGGTAGGTGTGCGCCGGTGGTCTGCGGTAGGGAATCCTGGGAACTCCCCCACCACGCGAATCGCCCGCGCCAGGACCGGGTCACGGCGGCAGAGCGAACGGATTTGGGATGTCGACGGCTTCACGACTCGCTACGATAACGCATTGCTATGCGGCACTTTCTTCCCCTCACCTTGCTGCTGTTTTCCGCCTGCGCTACTTCCCACGGGGCAAAGACTGACAGTAAGCCGGCACCGACAACAAACTTGAGGGAAGGCCTTGAGGTGGCGGCAGCCAAGGCGATTGAAACTTGCCGTATGGCAGTGCCGGGTTCGGACTCATATTCCAATCGCTGCCGTAATGCATTCGAGCTGCGCTTAAGGTCGGTCGAGTCACTTTCCAATTACAGTTTGGCCATTGAGGCTGCCGCCAATGCCGATGACCCGGCTCAGCAAGTCGCTACCGCCATGGAATCGCTGCTGCGAGAAATGGCTGCCCCGGGCATGCCCAGTGACGTCTTCATGGAAGAGTCGTTACGCTCCCGCCTGGTCGCGCAAGTGGCTGCGGAGAATGATTTCCGCGACGCCTGGAAATTGGCCAGCATGTTTTCCAGCCGAGTGGCAGAAGTTGTAACCAAAGACCTTGCAGCATTGCACACCGAGGTAGGCATGATTGCCCTTGAGGTATTGAATAATGTCAGCGAATCGCAAGCAATAGATGCCGCTTATCTCGCCGGCCTGCGCAACAAGAAGGTGCACCTGCGCGAAGCCGTACTCAAGGACATGAAAGAAGGACTGCCTCCGGGTTGGGATCCCGCCCCGGATTTGGTGGTAGTCGAAAAGCTGCTTGAAAATGCCGAGGCTGAAGAACGTGTTCGCGTGCTCCAACAACTTGAATTGGAAGCGGCCTTTGATCTGGTCGGCAGCGAAATCGAACGGGTGCGTGCGGCCTTCTCCGGCTGGTAACAGCGACCTTCGTTACATTCCTCAGGAAATCTCCCGCGTCAATCGCGAACAAGGTGTTGCGGCAAATCCGCCACCCGTTCGCAAGCGAGTTGTTCCATTACCTGCTGCAGCTGCTGCTTCAGCATTGCCACGGTGTGATCACCACCGGCCTTGCCGAGGGCGCCCACCCCATACATGAAGGTGCGTCCCAAAAAGGTAAAGTGGGCTCCGCTCGCCAGGGCGCAAGCAATGTCGGGCCCGGAGCGAATCCCGCTGTCCATCATGATGGTGGTTTTATCGCGATACTTTTGCGCGAGCTCGGCAAGCGGCTTGATGGCCGATTGGCCGGCATCGAGCTGGCGGCCGCCGTGGTTGGAAACGTAGAGTCCGTCGACACCTATTTCGAGTGCAGTTTCAGCATCCTCTTCGGTCACGATGCCCTTCACTACCATTTTCCCCTTCCAGCGGTCGCGGATGGCCCTGACCTTGTCCGGGGTAAGACGACCTGAGAAGTGGCGCCCCATGAAAAGGCTCAAGTGCTTCAGCGTCACCCCCTTCGGAAGATAGGGCTTCATGATTGCAAAGCTGGGAGCCCCGGTCACCAGTTGCCCGAAGGACCAACTCGGGTTCAACAGCATCTGCATGATGTTTCCCACGGACATACGCGGAGGAATGGACAGACCGTTTTTTATTTCCTTCGGACGGTAAGCAAAGGACGGAGTGTCGGCAAGCAGCACCAGGACCTTCACCCCGGCTGCCTCGGCACGATCCAGGAGCTTGTTGCGCAAGTCGTCCTCTGCGGGGTGGTAGAGCTGAAACCAGGCATTGCCCTCGGTTATTTCACCAATCGTTTCAATGCTGGCGGTACCTACGGTGCTCAGAATAAAAGGTATGTTCTGCTCGAATGCAGCGCGGGCGAGAATCTCGCAAGAACCTGGCCACACCAACCCCTGTAATCCAACCGGGGCCATTCCGAAAGGTGCGGAGTAAACATGGCCAAAGATTTCGGTCTCGAGTAGTGGGCCCGAAAAATCCCGCAGGTAGCGGGGCTTTAGTTGAACTTCGCGAATCTCGTCGGTGTTTCTTTTCAGGCCAACTTCGGAATAGCAGCCGCCATCCACATACTCGAAGGCAAACTTGGGCAATCGACACTTTGCTCGCGCGCGCATGTGCTCGGTTGACGGATATTTTGAGTTAATTATCTGGGGCATGGCCGGTGGTCAGGGTGGCTGCTCTCCTCTGATGATAAGGAAATTCAGGACTGCGGAGGGGGTTTGGCAGAAGGGACTGCTGGTTGCTTCCCGGAAGGGTCGGAAGATGGCGATGAAACCGGTGCAGGATGAGCAGGACCTCGCTATCCTCAAGCCAACTGTTCTTGCGCAGAAAAGATGGAAGTACAAAAATTTCAGATTCATGGTGCCCAGGCAAAGGAATTGGCTCACGCCATTTCCAGCGATTGGCTTGACAACAAAAGCCAGTCAGAGGACAAGTTTTGCGTTACTTTGGGTACGAGTTCTGCACTATTTATCGTGGAAAAATACTACCTGAGGATATGGAAAAGGGTTACCGGCTGTTTCTTTTTCAGTGACAGCGGTGACCATGTTTGCGAAGCATTGATCACCGTCAGTGGTGGAATAATCCCGCCATATAACTCCAGTTTCGGTGCAGAAGCATCCTACCTGAATGCACTGACCACGGCCCTGGAGGATGTCTGCGAGACCAGGGGCTGGCGAGCTGAAAGAATGGATACCGAAAGCAGCCCACCCTCAAAACAGCTAGATTAAAGATTCTTCTGGATGCTCTTCAATCCTGCGCTCTGCTGTCGGTCGCCAGGACATTGCGCGATTTGGGTCCGTTCAGGATAGCCCCATCGAATCAGGGGTTAATCCGAGTGGGGCCGCCTACTGCTGAACGACTAACGCTAATGGGTTAGGCATCTTCATGGAGACCCGAAATGACAATTTTGAGGGTGGGCT
>NVRO01000150.1 GCA_002400895.1 Planctomycetota bacterium | reverse complement strand
TCGCCAACGCAACCGTTTTCCATCTTCTCGATTGGATTGCTATCGGCGGCTATCTGGTCCTGGCGTTGACGGTTGGCAGTTTGCTTGCGCGTCGGGCCTCGAAATCAACCAAGGACTTCTATCTTGCTGGGCGTTCACTTCCGTGGTGGATTGCCGGCACTTCTATTGTTGCCACCTCATTTGCCAGTGACACTCCTCTGGTCGTCACCGGTTGGGTTCGTTCCGGGAATCTAGCCACCAACTGGATTTGGTGGGGGTTCGCGGTCGGTGGTGCGTTGGCTTTCGTGTTTTTGGCGGCATGGTGGCGACGCGCTGAAGTAACTACCGATGCCGAGTTCATAGAACTGCGTTACTCCGGACGTCCTGCGCGCAACCTGCGTGGGTTTTACGGCGCCTACCACTCGCTGATTACCAACACCCTGGTGTTGGCATGGGTTCTGTTGGCCATGATCAAGGTGGTGCGGGTGGTGGTCGGGCTCGAGGACGACAGTTACGACATGCTCATAGTCGGTGGTGCAGTAGCATTGGCTTTGTGTTATTCGATGATGGCCGGCCTCTGGGGAGTGGTCATTACCGACCTGTTTCAGTTCGTGTTGGCGATGGCAGGTGCCATCATTCTCGGAGTGAAGGTGGCCGATCAATTTGGCGGACTCGAGGGTGCACGTGAAGCAATCGCTGCACTTGGGCCGGAAAAGACAGCCTTCCTGCCAACCACCGGAGATGGGCTGTGGACGGCAGCCTCGTTCTGGACCCAAGGCTTCACTGCTTTCGTGGTGCTGGCGGCCTTGCAGGGCTGGGCCAACAAAAACGCCGACGGTGGTGGCCATGCCATTCAACGATTCTCCTCTTGCAAGGACGGTAACCATGCCCGTGGGGCATCCTTGTGGTTCCACATTGCCCATTACGGAATGCGCCCGTGGCCATGGATTTTCGTAGCGCTGTGCTCGATTGCGCCATTGGCGCTCACCGGCGAAGCTCTCATTCCAGATTCCCAATTGCCCCTTATCAATGTTGGCGGGGAAATGGTGCCCGACCACGAAGCCGCCTACCCGATGATGATGGCACGCTTTCTCGGCCCCGGATTGTTCGGACTCATGTGCGCGAGCTTCCTCGCCGCCTTCATGAGCACCCTGGACACCCATTTCAATTTGGCCAGCGCCTACCTGGTCAATGATGTGTATCGCCGCTTCATCAAGCGCGATGCCAAGCAACGACATTACGTCAGGGTCGGGCGCTGGGCGGAGCTGGGGGTCGGCATCCTCGGAGCCACCTTTGCGCTCACTGCCGGCAGTATTTCAAACTTATTCACCCTGTCGCTCTCCCTGCTCGGCGGGCTCGGCCCGGCCTACCTGTTGCGGTGGTTCTGGTGGCGTGCCAACGCCTGGACTGAGTTCAGCGCACTGATTGCCTCGGGAACTACGACTATTATCTTGAAATTCGTGTTGCCATCGAGTGCCTGGTGCGCTGCCCCCTTCAACAACTGGCAAGCGGGGGTAGCTTGGGACCACTCAGGTCAGTACTTGATCATTGTGGGAGTTGCCTTGGTGGTCATGCTGACTACCACCTTCCTGACTGCACCAGTGGAGCGCGAACATTTGCGCCGCTTCCACGCCAAAGTTCGTCCTTTTGGCTGCTGGCGTGCCGCCGTCGGCGAGGCTGCCAACGGCAACCATCGAAGGGTCGTAGCGGCCATCATTGGTTGGATTGGCGGACTCGCCCTGATTTACGGTCTGATGTTCCTGATTGGCGCATGCTTGCTTGGCCGAGATTGGTCCTTGTACCTGATTGCTGCCACCGTTGGGGGCTTGTTGCTGTGGTGGTCGTGGCACAAATCGGCTTGAACTCTTTCTAACTGGTTGCCCCATCTTCCAGTCCTGAAGTGGGCATAATGGAGTTGATGGCATTCAACCAACAACCATTAGTTCAGGAAGCAGGTGGCATGCTCGTCATCCAGGTCGGCTCGGCCGAGCGCATGGTATTTTTGCGCAAGGTTTACACCCTGTTTTCATTAACCATTGGGCTCTTTGCCGGAGTAACTTGGTGGGCCAGCAGTTCAGAATTCGCTCTAAGCCTGGTCGCACCTATTTTTAGGGGCGGCTTTTTTGGCTACATGATTCTGATGTTGGTAATGTTCGGGCTATTGCGAGTTGCCGCCGGTAGATTTCCAATAAACCTGATTGCCCTCGGCCTGTTCGCTACGGTCGAAGGTCTGCTTACCGGACCCCTGGTCACTTTCGCCATTGGTGTTGGTGGAACGGAAGTTGTCGCCCAGGCGGCGGTATTAACCGGAGTGGTGTTTGGTGCTCTGACCATTTACACCCTTACCAGCAAACGTGATTTTTCCTTCATGCGCGCAGCATTGTGGACCGGGTTCGGTGTGGTTTTCGGATTTGTCCTGCTTGGATGGTTGTTCGGCTTCAACACTAGCGGTTGGGGTGTTTCCGCTGCCTTCGTACTCCTGATGGCAGGTTTTGTGATTTACGACACCTCCAACATCATGCGCCACTACCCCACCACCGCCGTGGTGCCGGCAGTTTGCGCACTTTTCCTCGATGTGGTGATAATGTTCAAACACATCCTGATGCTACTTTCCAGAAGGAAGTGAATACATTCACTCTAGTCTTGCTCGGTCTGCTTGCCATTCCGGTGGTTGCGCAAGAGTTGCCCGTGAACCTGGAGCAACGCGTGGCGGAAGCCGAGCAGTTGATTGGTGGTCGTGGTGGTCGCAAAGAGATTGGTAAAGCCCTCTTTGCAATCGGTAATTTGCAGAGCTCGGAAGCCGCCGATGCGCTGGACAGGCTAATGTCGGAGCTGAGCGCGATCGACCGTGGTTCGGCTATTCTGGCGCTGGGCATGTGCCACAATGATGCTGCCAAAAACCACCTGCGCAAGATTGTTGCCGACAGCAAGCACTTGCCCGACCGAAATACTGCAGCAAGAGTACTGGCCAGCGAAGGTGATGGCCTGTGGTTGCTGAAGCGCTTCGAAAAGGAAAAGAATGCAGTAGTCGCAGCTTCGATGCTATATGCGATTGTTGACTCCGGCCTGGCCGATATCAACGATGAAATCCTCAAGGCCGCCAAGCACAAGTCTGCTCCCGTCAGGGCTGCTGCCTTTTATGGAATCGCAGAGCTGAAAATATTCGAAGGCGCAAAGTTGGTAGAGAATGGCCTGAAAGACTCAAGCCTGGATTCCCGTTCCGAGGCTGCTCGCGCCTGCGGACTGATTGGCAATGCCAAGTCCTTCAAGGCGCTTATAAAGGCATTGCGCGGAGCCAATAACAAGGACTTCATGGTAACCCTGGGAGCGGCCTTGCGTCACGCCGACAATACCAAAAAAATAGAACTGATTGCGGCCGCCGCGCTCAAGGAAAAGAAACCGGAAATCCAGGCCATCCTGGTTGATGCGCTGGCTTCAAGCGCCAAACATGACCCCGCTGCTGCGACCAAGGCATTGGTCAAGATGATCGGCAAGAAAGACAAGGGGATTCGACTCCATGCCATCCGTGGACTCGCTGCTGCCCGCCCCGACGGGGTAATGGAAATGCTGGTCAAGCAGCTCAAAGATAGCGACCACACCATTCGCAATGAAGCTGCCTGGGCATTGTCACAGCTCGGTGACTTCGGCGAGGAAATAGAAACCACCCTGATTGCGATGTGTGGCAATCGCCATCCTGAGATTCGCATCAATGCTTGTCTGGCCCTCGGAGGAGGCGGGATAGATTCTTCGGTCGATGCGCTGATCAAATGCCTGGTAGATGAATCATGGGCGGTTCGTTCTGCCAGCGTCGAGGCACTTACTCGTCGCCGCAATCCAAGGTGCCTGGGCGCACTTATCGACTTGATTGAAAATGAACAAAGTCGCGTACGAGTGGAATTAGGAGAATCCTTGGCGCAGTTAACCGGCATGGATTTCAAGGAAAACGCCATGAGTTGGCGGAGCTGGCTTGAAGACCAGGGTGATGGTTTTGCCCTGCCAAGTATCGAGGACGCAATGAAATCCCTGGAGGAGAAGCGCAAGAAAAAGTTCACTGGTTGGGACTACACCAGCTATCACGGCATTCCGATTACCGCCGGCAATACCGTATTTATTCTCGACATCAGTGGTTCCATGAATGAAATCCTTGGCGGCAAGAACGCCACCGGAGAAACCCGGTTCCAAGTGTTCGCAGACGCCATGAAACAGGCTATTTCGAGCATGCCAAGTAGCACCAGGTTCAATATTGTGCTGTTTTCTTCCGGCACCACCTTGTGGCACCAGGAATCGCAATCTCCCAGTGATGAAAGCATTGCCAGTGCCAGTGAATTCCTCGACAAGTCCCTGCCATTTGGGGGCACCAACATTTACGCCTCCTTGCGCACCGCCATGCAAGTCCCGGATGTGCAAAATATCTTCCTGATGACCGATGGTGAACCGAGTGTCGGTATTACCGACACCAACCGCATTGTCACCGACATCACTCGGCGCAATCGTGATCTGCGCATCAACATCAACACCATTGCCGGCGGCCAGGCGAAGGCCGAATTTCTTGCCGACCTGGCTGCCGCCAATGGTGGGCAGGCGGTGGATTTACGCGAGATAAAATGATTTCTCTGTTGCTGACCGTGGCGCTGACGATGGGTCCGGCCAACCAGAATCCCGACTCCGAACTTGATGCCCTGGTTGCCGCTTTCCACCAGACCATGGAGACCAGAACATCGCGGGCCAAACGCAGCAATGCCCTCTACCGCATCGGCATGACCGGAGGAGACCAGGGTGTCGTGGTCTTGCTCTCACTATTGCCCACTATTCACCCCAATCTCCAGTCGGCAGCTGTCCACGCAATCTCGTTGGCCGATGGTGATTCGAGCGGCCACCAACTTGAAAATCTGGCGGCCTCCAAAACCGATACGGTACGTAACCAGGCCTTGCGTTGTCTCGCCCATATGGGAATGGAGCAGCAAAAGTGGTTGATTGGTCGCTGGGACTCTGAAGATGAGACGAAGACCAGAGTTCTTATTTTGAAGACATTACTGGACAACCGCGCATCCGGTTTGAGTTCATTGGTTATCAGGGCGGCCAATGATGACGACAATCAGTTGCAGATTGCCGGACTGCAAGGAATAGGCCGGCTCAAACTCGAAAAAGGGTTCAATGTTCTGCGCAACGCAGCCACCAACCCGGTGGTTTCCATTCGCCGCGCCGCCTTTTCAGCGCTGGGGGAGTTTGGCGGAAAGAGAGCATTCCGCACCTTGGTTGATGCAGCTGATGACACTCGCAATGACCATTTGATGGATTCAGTGGTTCGGGCCTTGAATTCAGCTGATAGCGAGGAAGAAATCAAAGTTCTCCTTAAAGCACTGAACACACGGGACACCTTGCTGCAGGAAAAACTGCTGGAAGCACTCGCTGCTGCTGCACGCCACCAACCTGAGCTGGCAGCTGATGGCTTGCGCCGAAGCCTGGCAAGCAATGACTTCAGGGTGCGTTCTGCGGCGATTCGCGGCATGGTGGTTGCGCGGCCTGACGATGCCGTCAGCCAGATGACCAAACGCCTGGGTCACCGGCATTCGTCAACCCGCACCGATGCATTGTGGGCGCTTTCGGTGTTGGGTGGTATTCCAGAAAAAACCTTGCCGCGCTTGGTAGAGCTGGCCAGACATCAGGATGGGCCGACGCGTCTGCATGCCACCGCTGCATTGGGTTGGTTTGATCACGACACCGCCCACGCAACTTGCCTGGCGCGGCTCGCTGACAGCTGGTGGGCCGTTCGTTCCGCGGCGGTCGAATCACTATTGCGGATGAGGCGTGAATCCTCGGTACAACAGTTAATTGCACTCAGCCAGCGGGATAATGGTCGGGTCAAGACTGAAGCCATCGAAACCCTTTGTTTGCTCACCGGTTTGGATTTTGGCAACAATTCCGGCGCATGGCGCGCGTGGTGGAGTGACCGCCGCCCCGACTACCGTCTCCCCTCTCGCGAGGTGGCAGAAAAGATGCTGCAAACCGCTCGCGACAAGATTATTCGAGACGGTGACACCGGCACCTACCACGGGGTTACGGTGCCGGCCGGAAGTGTTGTTTTCGTGCTCGACACCAGTGGTTCGATGGGCTCCCGATACTCTTCGAAAGAGACTTATCTCAGCCATTTTGTCCGTGCCCTGAAGAGCACCCTGAAAAATTTCCCGGCCAGTCAGACGTTCGGGATTGTCCTGTTCGGAACCACGGTACGCCCATGGAAGAATAACTTGTTGGTCGCCAGCGAAGCCAACATAGATGCAGCCATTGAGTTTCTTTCCGAATCCCGGGCCGGTGGTGGCACCAACTTGTTTGACGCCCTGGAAACTGCCTTGTTTTTCGAAGATGTGCAAACTGTATTCCTGCTCACCGATGGTCAGCCTACCATCGGCAAACGCACCGCAAGCTCCGATATCCTCAACGAAATAGGTCGGCTAAATCGCGACCTCAAGATACGCATAAACACCATTGCTGCCGGTAGTGCAGCTGCTGATTTCATGTCGGAGTTGGCTGAGGACTCCGGCGGCAATGCGGTGGATTTAACCAGGGGTTAAACCGGTATTACCGCATGCTTCTCGCTGAGCGCATATAACACCGGCAGCATCGGTCGTAACGCATCAGAGTCGGACGCCTTGAGCAATATTTGTTGGCGGTAGCGGTTCTTGATCTTCTCTACCGGCGGCGGCGCCGGGCCCAGGATGCGCACACCGGCAACATTTACCGCCTGCAATTTTTCCGCTGCAACTTGCGCCATGGTTTCGGCCCGACCCCGATTAGGTGCTTCGAACAACACCCTCAGCATTTGCGTGAAGGGAGGATAGCCCCATTGACGACGTTCCTTCAACTCCTCCTCTGCGAAGGCGAAGTAATCATGCGAAGCAGCGGCGCGAATCGAAAAGTGTTCGGGAATCCAGGTCTGCACCACCACCTTGCCGCCTAGTTTGCTACGCCCGGCGCGCCCACCAACCTGGGCAATCAAATTGAAACAACGTTCTGCAGCGCGAAAATCCGGGTGGTGCAAGGCAGTATCAGCGTCAAGCACTCCGACCAAGGTCACGTCATGAAAGTCCAAACCCTTGGCCACCATTTGGGTGCCCAGTAACACGTCGTACTTGCCGGCGGCAAAATCGCCAAGCACTTCCTCGTAAGACTGGCGCCGCACCATGGTGTCACGATCCATGCGCGCCACTCGAATTCCAGGAAACATGCGCTTGATGGTTTGCTCGGCACGCTCGGTGCCCACCCCCACCAATGAAACCGGTTCGTCGCATGCCGGGCATTGGGTTGGAACCGGCAACTCCTGCATGCAGTAGTGGCACAAGGCGCGTTCCCGCCAGCGGTGGTAGACAAGAGCTACATCACAACGACCGCACTTGACCGTGGCGCCACAGGTGCGGCAGTGCCAAGCCGGTGCATAGCCGCGTCGGTTCAAGAACAAAATCGCACGTTCACCGCGCTCAAATGTTATTTCCATCGCACTTCGCAGCGGTTCGGACACCACCAGCCAGTGTTTCTTGTCGGGCTTTTCAACCCTCATATCCACCACTTCAACCGGAGGCAGCACACCACCGGCAACCCGCTCCGGCAGCTCAAGCAATTGCAACTCCCCGCGTTTGGCAGCGGCAAATGTTTCAAGTGCCGGAGTGGCAGACCCAAGTATGCACACCGCACCCTCCAGTCGCGCCAACTCACGTGCCACATCCCGAGCGTGATAGCGCGGGGTTGATTCCTGCTGGAAGGACGATTCGTGTTCCTCGTCCAGCACAATCAAGCCCAGGTTTTGAATCGGCGCGAACAATGCCGAGCGGGCGCCAACCACGACCCGCAATTTGCCTTCGCGCAGAGCAATCCATTGGTCGTGACGCTCAGCATCGGTCAACCCAGAGTGGAGTACCGCGATTTCCCGGCAACGCGCACGAAAACGTGCCACCGTTTGCGGGGTAAGCGCGATTTCTGGAACCAGGATGATTGCCCCTCGTCCCTGTTCAAGGCAGCGGCTAAGCCCGTGCAGATAGATTTCAGTCTTGCCAGAACTAGTAATGCCATGCAGCAGAAAGTCCTGGTGGCTACCGCTATCCAATGCCGCGCAAACCGCATCAACGCATACAGTCTGTGCATCCGTAAGCACTGGCGGAGAGTCGGGCTCGACTTCTTTCCCGTCAAAGGGGTCGAGGAAATCTCGCCGCCGACTGAAGCGTACGAATTCCTTCTTGGCCAAGGTGGCCAGTGGTGACTTTGACAATCCGGTACGACTGAGAAACTGGCGGACTTCTACCGGTCCACCAGCGCGTTGCAACCACGCCAGTGCTTTTTCCTGTTTGGGCCAGCGCACCGCCAACTCCTCGAGCTCCACAGCCTCGGGCATTTTCACCAGCTCGACTACCGGCACCGTCCGGCGTGGATGATTCTTGCGCAGGGCAGCAGGCAACATGGCGGCCAACGCCTGCCCCCATGAGCAAAAGGTTGTGTCTGCAATATGCCGTGCCAAACGCACCAATGACGGGGTCAGCATCGGCTGCCGGTCAAGAACAAGGCTGATATCACGAACACGAGCAGGCTCTAATCCTGCCGGCAAATGCGGGTCGACCCCGACTACTACTCCAACCATCTGGCGGGTGCCGAACGAGACCTGCACTCGACATCCCGCGAACACCTCCCCAAAACCCTCGGGAATACGGTAGCTGAATTCGCGGCGCACCGGGGTGTCCAGTGCCACGCGGGCGTACTTACCCTCCGGCACTTTGAACAAATACCCTTGTTGCTCAGCCATGACGTGGCATTGTAAGCAGACGCTCACCCTTCGCGCGCGTTACTCTTGTTCCGCAATGACTTCTCCTTCGCCGCCCCACGAAAGCTCCGGCAACGGCCTCGACCCGCTGGATTTTCGTACCCCTGTCACCCTGCTTACCGGGTGGCTGGGAGCGGGCAAGACCACCCTGCTCAACCGCATCCTCAGTGCTCCCGGGGGAGTTAAATATGCGGTATTGGTCAATGAATTCGGCGAGATTGGGGTGGATCATAGACTGGTAATAAGTTCGAACGAAACCATTGTCGAGCTCTCCAACGGTTGCGTTTGCTGTGCGGTACGAGGTGACCTGGTAAAAACCCTGAAGCGATTAAAGTCTCGCCGCGCACTCGGATTACTTCCGGCGCGCAACTTTGACCGTGTCCTGCTGGAGACTACCGGTGTTGCCGAACCAGCCCCACTATTACGCACCTTTTTGGTTGAGGAGAATATTGCCTCGCGCTATCGCGTCGACGCAGTCGTCTGCATGGTTGATGCCCTCCACCTTGACCGCGCCTTATCTGGAAATAGCGCGGCTCACGACCAAATCGCACTTGCTGATTTGTTACTGGTAAACAAAGCCGACCTGGTCAACGAAGAACAACTCACTGACTGTAAGACCACCGTCAGCAGAATTAATCCGGCCTCCACGATTTCACACTGCATTCATGCGGAAGTTGATTTGCAAGAAGTTCTCGCCAGTCGACCGATGCGCCCACTGGAGCATCTTGAGATCAACCAGCCTGGTAGCGGACACGCAGGCTTGCATTCAGTCGCCCTTACCAGTGACATCCCCCTGGACCCCTTGCGTGCGGAGCTTTGGTTTAACTCTGTTGCAAGTTCTCATAGTGGTGAACTGGTTCGATGGAAAGGATTCCTCAACCTCGAGGGGCACCCCGAACAGGCTGTTCTTCAGGGCACCTACGAACTTTTCAATGTTGCCGCCGGTGAACCATGGGGTGACCGCACTCCACGCACCGAATTGGTTTTTATTGGTCGAGATTTAAATAAAGAATCACTGGCTCGCGGTTTGCAAGCCAGCGAAATCAAACCCTGAGGTTGGAAAAACCAACCACCGTCAATAAGTTCTTATCCTACTTATTGCAGCCTTTGCAATCCTTGCCGAGTGCTTTGGCGTCGGCACAGCACTGTGCAACTGCCTGCTTGTCAGCACAATCAGTCTTGTCGCAAGTAGCCCTTTTTTCAGCAGTACAGACGGCACAATCACCGGCACTGGCAGAAGCACTTTTGCCAAGGCCGGCACATGCAGGCATTACAATTAAGGTAAGGGCAATCATGCCCATCATTAAATTCTTCATTTTTATTCTCCGGATTGGTTGGGGTCAGGAAGAGCAGCGAGAGTTTCCAGTAGTGAAGCTTCCAGATTCTCGCGCTGCCAATCGTTCAGTGGAACTGTATTCAGCAAATCCTCGCGGGTGCGGGGCAATACCTTACCCAATTCCTCAAGATGACGACGATGCATGAGCCTTTCACTTGGCAAGCCAAGCTGGTCGGCGCAGGTCTTGCGCCATTTTCGCAGAACCTCGCGGTTTTCCCGTTGAATCCGATAGCGGCGACGATCCTCACTGCTCAGTTTCGGGGGAATATGTGATTCGACGGTTTTTCCGGCCGCCGCATCCAATGCGGCAAGAATGTCACCGCCGTTGCGCTTGGCCAGGTTCCAGCCGACACCACGTATTTCCGCCAACTGCTTGACGTTTTGCGGAGGTGATTTAGCCAGGGCAATTACTGCCTCGTTGGGCATTACCCGGAAAACCGGGCGATCCAATTTGATTGCCAGCTCTTCGCGCCACCTGAAGATTTCGCGCAGTCGTGCGGCAGCACCCGGGTTGAGTTGGCGAGCCCCTTTGATTTTCTTCCAGGCGTCAAAATTAGGTTCGCGTGGGGGCAATATTTCATGCTCCTGGCGACGAAACTCCCCTTCAGCAGCAGCAGTCATTCCCTTCTCATCCAATTCTGCCAGCAAGCGCTGGTGTAAATCGGGTAGAAAGTGGGTATCAATCCTCGCATAGGCAAGTTGGGATTCGGTCAGAGGACGATTACCCCAATTCGAGCGCTGCTCCTTCTTCGACAATTTCATGCCGTAATAGGATTCAATCAGTGCCGCCAGCCCGGTCTTTTCATGCTGCAGCAAGGTCATCGCCACTTGGGTGTCGAACAATCCCCGCAACTCCGCACCGAGGTCCTTTTTCAACAACATCAAGTCAAACTCGGCAGCATGGAGGATGGTGATGAAGTCGGGGTCTTCAAGTAGCGGATTGATGGCGCGCAGATCGTCGCCAAGCGCAATCGGATCGACAATCCAATCCTGCCCATCAGCGGTCACCTGGAGCAGGCAAAGAGAGTCGGTGTAGGCGTAAAAGGAGTTCGATTCGGTGTCGATACCAAAACTACCTGCTGCCTGCCATTCATTGATGGCAACAGCGAGCTCGTCAGCCGTGGTGACGATACGGACAGGAGGCCAATC
>NVRO01000149.1 GCA_002400895.1 Planctomycetota bacterium | reverse complement strand
GATGACTGCTTGACGAATTAAATATCCTATGTGGCTTCAAAGATTCTGCGGTGGAGGTCAGCATGGAGGCAAACCCCGAATCCTTTCTCCCCGACGTCGCCGCCGTCGCCGCCGAGGGGGGGGTAAACCGCATTTCGATTGGCGTCCAATCCTTGCGTGAAGACGTTCTCGCGGCGTATGACAGGGCACACTCACCACAACAGGCGCTGGATGCGATTGACACCGCCAAGGATGCCGGCTTTGCTCGCGTCAACGCCGATTTAATCTATGCTTTCCCCGGCCAACAGCCGGAGCAATGGATTGAAGATCTGCAACAAGTTGCCGGGTCCGGAGTCAATCATCTGTCCTGTTACGAGTTGAGTTTTGAGCCAGGGACTGCATTGACCAAAAAGCATCTTGCCGGCCGATTTGATCGCTCCGACCCCGAGCTTTGTGCCGAATTGTTCGAGTCAACCCGCCAAACGTGCTCGGAGCTGGGCTTTGCCCGCTATGAAGTTTCCAACTTTGCCCGTCGTGGTGAAGAGTGCCTACACAATCTGGTTTACTGGCGTAGCCTGAATTGGGTTGGAATCGGGCCCGGGGCGGCAAGCTGGGTGGGGCAAAGGCGCTCAATAAATATCGCCGACCCGGTGGCATGGGCGGACCAGGTCGCCAACAAAGATGGTCGCTCCAAAGCGGAGGAGTGCGACCCGGAAACAGTACTTTTCGACTGCTTCATGATGGGGTTGCGGCTTGAACATGAGGGCTTGGACTTTGACCGGGCAATGCGCATCTCGGGGATTGACCCGCGCGACCATTACCAACAACAGCTTGCCGAACTTCAGGAGGATGGCCTGCTTGAAGTTAATGAATTCCGAGCTCGTGCTACCGCAGATGGGTTTCGCTTGCTGGACGGAGTTCTCCAGCGATTGCTGCCGCGGCGACAGGTATGATTTAACGCGACGACCCCCATGACCACAATCTCCAGTTCAATTACCCGCCTGCTCCTCCGCGGGCTGGCTATTGTTTTGCCGGTCGGCCTGACCGCTGCCATTTTGTTGTGGGTGTGGAACTTCTTGTCCAACATTATTTTCCACCGCGTTGATGCCGTTGTCGAATGGGCCCTCGGCATGGTTGGGCTCCAAGAGGCGCTACCGGATGGCCTGCGATTCTGGATTTCGATTGCTCTGGTTGCTGTTTTGTTGTTGCTGTGCGGCTGGTGGTTTTCAGGATTTCTTGGTCGGCGAGTGGTCGCACTATTGGAGCGCTTGATCAAGCGGGTGCCGTTGTTCGGAGCCATCTATCCATATATGAAACAAATCACCGAATTCTTCTTTGGTGAAGAAAAGAAAGTTGAATTCGAACGCGTCGTTGCCATTCCATATCCCCGCCGGGAGGTGTATTCCTTGGGTTTTCTTACCGGGAATTGCCTGAAGTCCCTAAATCAGGCGCGGGGGGATGAACTGGTTTCGGTGTTTGTTCCTTCCTCCCCATTGCCGGCAACCGGCTACACCCTGTTTGTTCCTGCGGCAGACATTGTCCCGGTCAATCTGTCGGTCGAAGAAGCGCTGCGCACGATTGTTTCTGGCGGAGTGTTGGTTCCCGACCAGGAACAAGTGTCGCCACTTGGTCTTTCCCTCCGGCTGACCGAACCGCAAAAAATCCCCGATGGGGCAGAAAGAAAAAGCCAGGAACAATCTGACCAATGAGCTTTGCTGACCGCTTATGGCAGGCTATAGACCAAAAATCTTCCCCCGCGATGATAGGTCTGGACCCGCGACCGAACCATTTTCCTGAAGAATTTAGACCGAACGACAACGCCGACGCAGCAGGCCTTGCTGCTGCCACCAAGGCTTATCACCGCGAGCTGCTGCCGTTGATTGCTCCTCATGTCGCGATTGTCAAACCGCAATCGGCTTTTTTTGAACAGTGGGGCGCGGCCGGATTGGAGGCCTTGCATGATGCTTGCGCTTGCGCCAAGGATCTTGGTTTGCTGGTGCTTATGGACGCAAAGCGCGGGGATATTGGCTCAACTTCTGCCGCCTATGCGGAGGCCTTCTTTTCCGGAACCGGGCTTCCGGCCGCCGACGCCCTGACCATTAGCCCATATCTCGGAGAAGACGCTTGCCAACCTTTTGTCGATGCGGCAAAAAAATATCGTGCCGGTTTGTTCATCTTGGTCAAGACTTCGAATCCGGGCGCTGGCTTGTTTCAGGACCATGGTGACCCGCCCCTCGCTGAGCGGGTTGCGCAAATGGTGGCAACTTTCGGCGAGAACTGGCATGGCGAAAGTAATTGGTCTCCGGTTGGCGCAGTGGTCGGCGCAACCCGCCCTGAAGAGCTGGCGCGGTTTCGAGAACTTATGCCGCGGGCGCCACTTCTCTTGCCTGGATTCGGCTTCCAGGGAGGCACTGCGGACGGTATTGGTGCCGCCTTTAACCAGCTCGGGCATGGCGCCGTAGTCAACTCAAGTCGTGGCATCTTGTGGGCGCACGAGCGCGACGATCTCTTGCATCTTGAAGATTGGCGCGAGCGTGTCGGCGTTGCGGTCGATGAAATGGTTGCTCAGTTACGCACCGTTTGCGCGGCGGGTTAGTCAGCACTAATGAGCACGGAAATCTGTTTGCGCATGGCTCCGGCTTTGGCGGGAGGAACGGTGCGTTATCTGAATGCCATCTTGTGGGCCTTGGCAATAGCCGATGGCCGGGTCAGGGTTGAGCTCGACTACCGCTTGTTGACGACAAAAGATTGTCGCCTGTTGTTGCTCAACTCACGTGGTGACCGACAAAGCGTCGACCTGCAAAAACCGATGCCAAGCCGTGAGTGGATAATGGAGCCACAAGAACACAACTCCTTGATGGAGGCTGCGCTTTGCTGCCTCGCTGACACCTCGGAAGCCGAGGGCGCGGCTGAGCGACTGCTTCCTCAGGTTGGCGAATCATTGCTGGAGGCCAGCACACGTCTGTGGACAGGCCTGTTCGAAAAACATGGGCTGGAAGTGGGGGTTGCTGAATCCGCGGAGGCAACCGAAGAGCTTGGCCGGTTTCCAGAAACCACTTGGCTTGGCCCCCGCCAGGCCCAGAGCTTGCACGCCCTGCGAATTTCCCCCGAGCACGCCCTTAAAGGCGAAACAGAGTTGCGAAAGATGATCCAGCCATCAGTCGGCCAGGAAACACTGGATACAATCAACCTGACCGCCGGGAAGATGGCCGCGCTCAGCAAGGATTTGGGGGCTGAGCTACGACGCGAGGAGCCGCAGCTTTATGCCTCATGGAATCGTTTTAATCGCGACCTGAACAAGTCCTCGTCCTTGATGTGCAAGAGAGCGCGACATTACCTCAGTAACCGAGGCGGCATCAGCGGCGCCCGCACCCATCTCCTCGCCCAATCCTTACGCCCTTTGGACCTCCCCCAACAGGAGCAGTTATCGCTGCTGGTCCCCGTAGCCTCGTTCCGCCTTGACCTCGACAATCTGGAGAATTACATCTCCTACATGAAATCGGCTGCGTTACAGCCTTCTGTGCTTGTTCCAACGCTCTAGGGTTAGGATTGCTATAGGAACTTACAAGTAAATTCGCTATCCTCCGCCTTGTGCAAATAATCTCTGTCATCAACCAGAAGGGCGGAGTTGGCAAGACCACCGCTTGTGCCAATATCGGGGCCGCCATCGCGAGTTCCGGGCACCGTGTTTTCCTTTTCGATCTTGACCCTCAGGCGCATCTATCAATCAGTCTCGACCGCCTGCCGGAGCCAGGCGAGCCTTCTGTTTACAGTCTGTTGTCGGGTGTGCATTCCCTCGACGAGGTAATCCAGCCAACCAATCAAGAAAACTTGTGGATTGCGCCTACCAACCTCGACTTAACCGGGGCGGAAATGGAATTCGCAGCAGAAATAGGTCGCGAAACCCTGCTACAAGCTGCTATCGAAAAGTTTTCCCGTAAGCACCAAACCCCTGACCTAATCATTTTCGATTGCCCGCCAGCCCTTGGCTTGCTTTCGCTCAATGCGCTGGTCGCGTCGAACCACGTAATTATCCCGCTACAGGCAGAGTTCTTTGCGCTCCAGGGGATGGCCCAGCTTCTGGATGTCATTGAGCGCGTCAAGCGACGCCTCAACCCAGGCCTCAGCCTGCTCGGTATTCTGGTGTCAATGTTTCAGAAGCAACGCAACTTGTCGCGTGAGGTTTTGGAAGAGCTAGACAAGCACTTCCCTGGTGTGGTATTCGACACCAAGGTGAGGGTAAATGTGCGCTTGGCAGAAGCCCCAAGCCACGGGCAAACCATCTACCAGTACGCGCCGGAATCGGTTGGGGCTCAAGACTTTGCTGCGGTAGCCAAGGAGTTCGTGTCCCGCCTCGGACTAAAAACCGTCGAAGATGTGGTGGCTGATATGGAGACCGAGAAAGCCGATGTCAAGGACGACCCCAACGAGGTGGCGGAGCCAGGCCGTGAACTCGAAATCGGCTGAGTCCTACCTCGACCATAACGCCGGCACTCAAGTTCGACCCGAGTCCTTGGCGGCATTTGTTGAGGCCAATAAAACCCTGGGGGCAAACCCGGCGGCGCTTCATCGCCCTGGCCGGCGCGCCCAAGGCGTGCTCGAACAAGCGCGTGATCAGGTTGGTGAATTGCTGGGCCGCTCTGCAAAACAGATAGTCTTTACGTCTTCAGCAACGGAGGCCAACAACATCGCCATCCTCGGGGCTGCCCGCGCCTGGCACCGCCTGAGCGGCAAGCAACCAGGGCTGATTTCCTCTGCTTGCGAACACCCCTCGGTGCTGGGGCCGATGCGCTCCCTCCAACAGGAAGGATTTCATCTGACTCTTTTGCCTCTTGACGCTAACGCCAGGATTGACCCGGTGGTGGGAGCGGCAAGCATTTCTGAAGCCTCCGGGCCGCTGGTAGTCGCAATCCAATGGGCAAACAATGAGACCGGCGCAATCCAGCCGCTCGATGAACTTCTCTCTGGGCGCGGGGAGGAATGTCATTTTCATTGTGACGCCGCCCAGGGCGTCGGCAAGTTGGAATATGGCGACAATCTCCTGACCGCCGATAGTTTGGCAATCTCTGGGCTGAAATTTGGTGCGCCAATCGGGGTCGGCGCCCTGATTCTTGGAGACCGCGCAATGGTTGACCCTTCAAGCTTTGGGGGAGGGCATCAGCATGGATTACGGCCGGGGACCGAATCTCCTGCGCTGGCTGCCGCATTGGCGACAGCACTAAAACTATCAATGGACGAGCAGCGCGATTGTGCCCGGCGAATGCGTGAAGCGGCCAATTGTTTCCTAAACGAAATCAAGTCGCTAATACCAGATGTTGTGTGTAATCACCCAGAAAGAGAATGCCTCCCCAATACCTTGAGTCTTTCCTTTCCTGGCATCGACGGACGATTGTTATTGCCAGCGCTGGACACCGAAGGTATTGCTGCATCTTCCGGGTCGGCCTGCTCGAGCGGAGCGTCCCTTCCTTCTTCGGTGTTGCGAGCTTGTGGACTAAGCGCTGAGCTGGCTCGCGCAAGTTTACGATTCAGTTTCGGCCGCGACTGCAGCGTCGGCGCAGCAAAAAAGGTTGGCGCACGTGCCGCCGCAACAATTGCCCGTATTTACAAACTCGCAAACGCATAAGAGTTGGAGTTCAAGAGTTTACGTCGGCTGTTGTTTTTTTAGTTAGAGGGTGGCTAAGCGCACAGGTAATTTCATCTGGATGGCTCGCAAGATTTTCACTGGTGCCCGCTACTGCTTTAACTTTAAAAAATGCCTTCCCCCCTGGACTCCATCGACCGCTTAGTGTGGGACAATGCACTAACCGAACTGAGTCAGCAGATCGGGCAAACGGAAGTTGAGCGATGGTTTGCGGACACGGGATTGTCTTCCCTCAGGGATCGAACTGCAAGCCTGGTTGTTCCCTCACGCCTTCATGCCCAGTGGATTCGTTCCAATCACCTTTCTGTTCTGTGCGCCGTACTCGGGGTAAACGACTGCGTTCTTACTGTCAAAGAGCCCGACAGGTCTCCCATTGCGGATCGTCCAGCCCCCCCGTCGGACCGGACAGCCCTCAATCGAGGCTCTAAGGGGGCGGGTAACGGCGCGGCAAAATCAAAATTTGCCGCTCCGCTTGAGGCCCCGGAGCGCCTGGTTCTGAATCGCGACTACAGTTTCGAGAACTTCGTGGTTGGTGGTGCAAATCGACTTGCCCATGCCTCCGCGTTGGGAGTCGCCGACGGACAAGCCCGCGGTTTCAACCCGCTCTTTCTCCACGGCTCGGTCGGTCTTGGTAAAACACATTTGCTTCAGGCTATTGCCCATTATTGCCTGAACAAGAATCCGGATTGCAAAATCATCTTTCTTTCTTGCGAGCAGTTTGTAAACCATTTTATCCAGGCGTTACAGCAAGGAGATATTAACGCCTTCCGTAACCGCTATAGGAGCGCTGACATCCTGGTGGTTGATGACATCCAGTTGTTATCTAACAAGCAGCGCACCCAGGAAGAGTTCTTTCATACCTTTAATGAACTACACAACGCCCACAAGCAAATCGTTCTGGCCAGTGACTCTCCTCCGGAAGAAATCTCGGACTTGCAGGATCGTCTTCTAAGTAGATTCAAGTGGGGAATGGTGGCAGAGATTTGTCCCCCCGAATTTGAAACTCGAATGGCCATTCTACAAAACAAGGCGGAACGGGTAGGGCTGGACCTTCCGCAAGATGTCGCCAAGTTTATTGCCGAGAACATTGACAATAACGTGCGTGAGCTCGAAGGGTCGCTTACCAGGGTGCACGCCATGGCGAGCCTTACAAATCGGCGAGTTGATTTAATGTTGGCAAAGGAAGTGTTGGCGTCCGAAATACGCCAGCGTGGTCGGGCCATACGTATTGATGATATTTTGGAAATCGTGTGCCGGCATTTCGGGGCCAAGGTTGGAGAATTACAATCCAAGCGGCGCTCTCAGTCAATCGTTTTCCCGCGACAAATTGCGATGTTCCTGGCCAGACAATTAACCGAACTATCACTTGGAGAGATCGGTGGCTTCTTTGGAGGCCGTGACCACTCAACCGTTGTCTATGCGTTGGACAAAATGGAACGCCGCAGGCGCGTAGACAGCGACTTCTCGGTCACCATTAGTGATCTAGAGAACCGAATACGCCTGATGGTGGAGGAAAATTGATGATTGTCTACGGGGCATGGAGGCGAACAAGCCCCAAGTCCTGTGTGCCTTCGGCGCGTAAAACCTGTGTAGAATCCGTGGTTTTATGCCGCAAAAACATCCACATTTTCCACACTTTTAACACCTCTGGCATACTTCAATTAATGTCCTGTTGGCAAGCTCTTGTTTATCCGGAACCTCTCCCGGGCTCTCCCAACTTTTCAACCAAAAAAATACCTGTTAGAGGAACCATAAAACCATTAAAAATAAAGCTTTATGAATTTTTTTCTGTCTTTATCAACAGCTGGGAGCCCCCTATACTATTACGACTGTTTAATTAATTGATAGAACATAATTAGAAGGTTCCATCCCTCATGAAATTCCTCATCGATCGTCTTGCCTTTCGCGATGCCCTGCAGCGCGTAGAAATGGCCATTGACCGCAAACCCACTCGTCCGGTTCTGGGAGGCGTAGTTGTCCAAGCTGACAACAACAGCCTCATTGTGCTGGCCTCAGATTTGGACATCTCTGTTCGTTACCGAATTGATCAAGTTCAGGTTGACGAGCCAGGATGGGCATTGGTGCCTGGTCGTGAGCTGGTCGATGTGTTCAAGGACATCGAAGCCGACATCGTGACCGTAGAACTTGGCGGAAACAACCTGTTCGAGATTCAGGGTGGTGAAGACCACTGCTCGCTGGTGACAATGGAAAACAGTACGTCGTCAACGGGCGGTCCTGAGGGATTTCCAACAGTTCCTACTCTTGATTCTGAGCCTCACTTGCGGGTTGAAAAATCAGTTTTCATGCAGATGGTCAACTCAACGCGATTTGCTACTTCCCGTGTTCATGACACCCGCTTTGCCACTGAAGGTGTTTTGTTTGAATCGGACGAATGTGATATCACCATGGTCGGGACCGACGGCAGACGCTTGGCATGTATTCGCCGCCAGGCGATTGAAGGAAGTGGTAAGCAGCGTTCGGTGTTGTTGCCAAAAATGCTCGACCAAATCGTACGCTTCGGGCAGGACGAACAAGGAGACACCATTGACATTTTCTTTATGGACAACCGCGTTGGGTTTCGGATAGGAAACCTTGAATCCTTTGGTCGTGTACTTGAAGGAGAGTTTCCAAGCTATGTAAATGTAATACCAAAAGAGGGTAAACACGTTATTCGTGCCCATCGAGAGTCAATGTCACGCAAGTTGAAATTTGCCTCGCACCTGACTGCCGACACTGCGGCGGTTGTGCGTATTGAAATTTCTCATGATCAAATGAAAATATCAGCGGAAAATGAAGGGCGGGGACGCACCGATTCTACAATTGAAGTTGACTACACCGGCGGGGGTCTCTCCGCATCATTCAACCCGGGATTCTTGCTGGATGGCCTCAAGGCCGCCCATACCGACCAAGTTGAATTAATGATGGATGAAGGCACCAAGCCTGCCAAGTTGATTCTCGGTGATGACTATGAATACGTGGTCATGCCGCTGTCGAACTATTCTTAAATGGATTCGTCCAGACATGGCAATCCGGTCCTGGTTCGTGAGTACATTAGCCGCCTGTTGCACCAACGTGGATGGACCAGAACATCCGAATACCGCGCGGTTTTTTCGGCATGGGAAAGAACCATTCCTGAATCTATCGCAAAGCGGTCCAAGCCGGTTTCGTTTCGCTCCGGACGCTTGATCGTGGTTGTTTCATCCGCCCCTTTGCTCGATGAGCTTCGTTGTTTTCGCTCAAGCGAGTTTTTAAATTTACTTAACTCCGATCTTGGATCCCATCCAGAATCACGCAATGTGGTGGTTCAAAAACTAGTGTTCAAAAGCGCTTAATTGCGCTTTTCGGTAGACCGTTGGAAAAAAATAAAAAAAAATACGATTCAGGCTCAATCCAATTTCTAAAGGATCTGGAGGGGGTAAGGGTGCGTCCGGCTATGTACATCGGGGATACGGATTTTTCCGGGTTTCATCACCTGCTATGGGAGGTTGTCGACAACTCTGTTGACGAAGCCCTGGCTGGATACTGTGACATCGTTCATGTCGTACTCAATGAAGATGGTTCCGCTTCGGTAACCGATAATGGCCGTGGGATTCCGGTTGATATCCACCCGGAAGAGGGCGTTCCAGCGGTTGAGCTGGTAATGACCAAGATGCACGCAGGAGGAAAGTTTGACGATGAAGCTTATGCCGTTTCCGGCGGCCTTCATGGTGTTGGGATTTCAGTCGTCAATGCACTTTCGGAATGGACGGAGGTTGAAGTTTATAAGGACTCAAAAGTTCACCACATTACCTTTTCGCGAGGGCTCAAAAAAACCGAACTTAAGATTGCTGGATCGACCGAGCGCCAGGGCACCAAGGTCACCTTCCGTCCCGACCGTGATATATTTACTCACGACAGTTTCGACTACGACGTGGTTCGTAATCGGCTTCGCGAGATGGCTTACTTGATGGGCGCCTCCGGACTGCGTATAGAGATTGAAGATGCGCGCTCCGGGAAGAAGGATGTTTTCCATTATCCAGAGGGCCTGATTGCCTATATCGAAGATTTGACAGAAGGTAAAGAAGCGATTACCGAAGTGGTTCGATTTAATCGCGACATTAAATATGAAGGACGAAAGTACGGGGTAGAAATCGCACTACGCTACACCAACGATTGGCACGAAGGCGTATACAGTTTTGCCAACAACATCAGAACGACGAATGGTGGCACCCACCTTTCCGGGTTTCGGGCCGGACTAACCAGAACCCTGAACTCATGGCTGAAGAAATCCGACCTGGTGAACAAGGGAGACTCGCCGAGCGGGGATGATTACCGCGCCGGACTCTATGCGGTAATTTCAATCAAGATCCAGGACCCGCAATTCGAAGGACAGACCAAGAACAAGCTAGGTTCGCGTGAAGCCACTCCGGTGGTGGAAACGGTGATGAACGAAGCGTTCGGGTCGTACCTTGACGGACACCCGGAGTGCGGTAAAAAAATCGTGCGTAAAGCGTTATTGGCACGCGACGCACGCGAGGCGGCTCGCAAGCAGCGCGATCTGGTGCGTCGCAAGGGAGCACTGTCTTCCGGCTCATTGCCGGGGAAATTGGCAGACTGCCAGTCAAGGGACACTACCCAAACCGAACTGTATATTGTCGAAGGAGATTCTGCAGGCGGATCAGCAAAAACCGGACGCGATCGCCGCTTCCAGGCGATTCTTCCGCTACGTGGAAAACTAATAAACGTCGAGAAAAACAGCGCGAACAAGGTGTTGGCAAATCGAGAACTGCAAACACTGATCCAGGCAATTGGAGCTGGAGTCGGTGACGAGTTCAATTTGGAAAAGGTACGCTACGGGAAAATCATCATAATGACCGACGCGGATGTTGACGGTTCCCATATTCGCACCCTTATTCTGACCTTCCTATTTCGTCAAATGCGACCGTTGGTAGAAAACGGTCGAGTATATGTTGCACAGCCACCGCTTTACATGCTCAAGAAAAAGGGTACAAAAAATGGAAAGTATATTCAGACCGAACCCAACCTTCGCTCCGCGCTTTTGGAACTCGGCATGAAGGAGGTTCAAATAGAACTGGACGGGAACATAATCGAAGAAGAGAAGGTCAGCCAAATTATATCTGCCTTGCTCGGGCTGGAAAAAAGCCTGGGAAACTTCCGTGGGGAAAGGCGTGGGATTACTGCGCTTGAATACCTGGAGTCGGGTAAGGGCAAAAAGGGTCTGCCTACCCATCTAATCAAAATATTAGCGGATGGTCGCCAGGAGTTTTTCTGGAGCAGCGAAGATCGAGACAACTGGCTTAACGAAAACTCCGGACTCAGTATTTGGGACGGTCCGGACGCAACCGTCAAGCGGGACGAGGCCGATGCGGTTTCTTTCACATATCACGAGCGCGACGAGATTCAGGACCAATTGGACATGGTCTCAAATCTCGGGGTGATGGGGCTTGAATCCATCCGTGTTTTGGCCGGAAAAGAAATCAGTACGGCGCCACACCCACTAAGTGTCCTGCGTTTGGTCCGCGAGGCCGGACATAAAAACGCCGATGTGCAGCGCTACAAGGGCCTTGGTGAAATGAACCCGGACCAGCTATGGGAGTCGACCATGGATCCGTCCATTCGCGCAATGACTCGCATTGTTCTCGAGGATGGGTTCGAAGCCGACCGTATTTTCTCGATGCTGATGGGAGACGAAACCGAGCCTCGTCGCCGTTACATTGAAGAAAACGCTCTGGAAATCAGCAACCTGGACATCTAAGACAGTCCCAGGTAGGTCAACCAGGCAGCAATCCAGGCGAATCCAGTTTGGTACGACAGCGCAAAGATTGCGTATTTCCATCCATTAGCCTCTCGCGCAATGACCACAATGGTTGAGGCGCACTGGAGGGCGAAGACAAAAAACACCATTAGTGCAATGCCGGACGCGGGAGATATCGGGAACTTCGGGTTCTCTTCGCCATAAACCTGAGCCATGGTTGAAACCATGACTTCGCGTGCAGCGAAGGACCCGATCAGCCCAATACCGATTCGCCAATCCCAACCCATCGGCGCAATCAGGGGCTCGATTGCATGGCCGAGATCTGCAGCGTAGCTTTGTTCTATTTGCACCTGGCTTGCTTCCACATCGGCCATGCCGGTCGCGTCGATTTTGGGAAAGTTGAGCAGGAACCAAAGCAAGATGGAAACCCCGAGAATTACGGTGCCCGCGCGGCGCAAGAACATTTTTACCCGTATCCAAACTTGTTTTGCAATCGACGCCGGAGACGGGAAACGATAGGGGGGTAGCTCGAGGTAAAATGGAAGAGTGGTTCCACGCAGAAGTCCGCGCTTGAAAATAGCCGCAAACAACAATGCCGAAACTGACCCAAGCAGGTAAAGACCCATAAGGGCAA
>NVRO01000148.1 GCA_002400895.1 Planctomycetota bacterium | reverse complement strand
CGGTGCCGGTGGGCGCATCGGCAATCAGGAACTTGTCGCCTTCAAAGGCACTGCGCACCGCATGCGCCAGGGCGCGTTGACCGGGCCGTTCAGGGAGCGTAGCTCCATCCCTCGAAAAGTGTCGCGGCAGGCGGTCGAAGAACGACTCCATCGCCTGGCGACCTTCCTTGGTGATGGTCGACCCTTTGCGTTGTTCACCACTTTCAGCAACTTCAAAGGAATCGTCGTGGTGAGGTGCTTCGGTATCAAGTGGAGGATGCTCGGCAAAGAAGGTCTGATATTCGGCGGTAAAGGCAGGCACGACAGTTGACAGTTCGCGCTCCACCTCGAAGGCGGAGTTCTCGAGGTCTTCTGACAATGCGTGGTCGACCAGGGCATGTTCAAGCAGGGCGGCATCGTCATCTGCGTGAGCACTAAAGCATGAGGGTCGGTCGAGCAAACGCTCGCACAGCTCCAACCATTCGACCGCATCAGTTTCGTTATCTCCGCAGCAGTCGAGCAGGGTTTCGAAACTGCGGGCAAAAAGTCGGCGCACCCCCTTTTCGCGGTCGAAGTGGGCGGCGACCAAGGACTGGCACAGGCGGCGTAAATCAGCAGCACGGGGTGCGACAGGAGCTTCACTGCCAACGAAGTGCTGCCACATCGCGTTAAAGCTACGGGCACCCCTCCGGGGGTGTAAAAACAGTGCCAGGCTTTCCAGGTCGAGTACGGTGGGGGCTGGTGCCTCGGGCAGGAAGAAGTGGAAGCGACTGAGAAATTCCTCACGACCGCTAGCCACAATGACCGGTCGTCCAGCCAGGCTGGAGAACAAGCCCGGTAATAGTTCCGCGCAAAGCGGGTGCTTGGCGGCTTCGGCGCCACTAAGACCAAGCTCAGCGAGTCGCCTGGAGAGCGGTGCTCCGGCCGGTACTTTGGCCCATGGCCGCATCCAGGTGGAATCTACAACTGCTTCTCTGCCAGTACTTTGCGTAAATGCTTCCGCTTCGAAAAAAAATACCCCATCCACTACCAGGTCGGGACCAGTGGCCCAGCAGGCAACAAAAATTGGGTCTTGGGAGGAGTTCATGATGAAGTGTCCAGTAAAATGGACACCCTCTCAAAAAAGCCGGCTTAGGCTTAATGGTTGTCTTGCAAGAGGTTGGGGCATTTGCTTTTTACAGGCGGCGGCTCCACACTTTTACGATCCTAGGAATGGGCGATAATACCCGGCCCTGCATGCCATTTGCATGTCATAAAAATTACTCATGTTAGAAATCACAGACATCCCCACTGATGGTTACCAGAGTGTTAAACGCGCAGTTGACACTGCGACCGGCCTGCACGCGATAATTTCTGTCCACAGCCAGGTGCTTGGTCCGGCATTGGGTGGCATGCGCCTGTGGCCTTATGCAAATGAGGCAGATGCTCTGTTCGATGTGCTGCGACTGTCCAAGGGGATGACCTACAAGGCTGCCTGTGCGGGGCTCGATCTCGGTGGTGGAAAGTCGGTCATTATTGGCGACCCCGCCAACAAGACCGAGGACCTATTCAAGTCGATGGGGGAGTTTGTGGAGAGCTTCGGTGGTAGCTACATCACCGCTGAAGACGTCAACACCAAAGTCGAAGACATGGCCGCCGTGAATACCAAGACCCAGCATGTGGTTGGTCTGGCAGGCAAGTCAGGTAACCCTTCGCCTTACACCGCCTGGGGCTGCTTCATCGGACTCAAGGCTTGCATGGAGGAAGCTTTCGGCTCCAATGATCTCACTGACAAGGTGGTTGCGATTGAGGGTGTAGGTTCGGTTGGTTCCGCTTACGCCAGGTTGATTGCCGAAGCTGGTGGCAAAATTGTGGTTGCTGATATTCTGGATAAAGTTGCACAAGATGTCGCAGCTGAATGCGACGGCATAATCGTCTCTCCCGACGCAATCCGTTCGGTCGAGTGTGATGTTTACGCCCCGTGCGCCCTGGGTGGATCGATTAACGATGACACCCTGCCCTACATTAAAGCACGTGTGGTCTGTGGGGCAGCCAACAACCAATTGCTGGTGGAAGATGCCCATGGCGCTGCCTTGAAGCAAGCAGGGATTCTGTACGGACCTGATTACGTGGTCAATGCCGGTGGGCTCATCAATGTTTATAACGAGCTGAACCCCGCTGGCTACGATGAGCAGCGTGCCCTTTCCATGATGGACAAGATTCACGACAACCTCCAGGTGATGTTCGCCATCTCCAATGAAGAGGGAATCTGTGTTGCCAGTGCCGCCAAGCGCTATGGTGATCGCCGTATCGAAGCGGTAGGTGCAGACGCCGTTAACTGACCCGTCCGCAGCGGCTGGCAAGTTCTACACCAGGGAGAACAAGTTGGGTTGGGGACGCACACTACTGTTGGGAGACATCGGCAATCGCCTGGACATTGCCGACACCGAGCGGGATTTGAAAACGTTACGTAGTCGCCTGCGGGCAAAGGGCGGGGTCGACACCGATCAGAACAAGCGCATCGAGCAGTTGCAGAGAGATAACGGACAACTCCAGTTATATCTGGCTTCTCTGATCAGACTTTTGGTCGCCAAGGGAGTCTTGTCACCGGCCGAGATTGATTCCTTTGTGGATATCATTGATGACGAGTCCGGGGATGAGAAAGAGACTTCGTTGCCGACTGCTTAGGCCTTGTTTGCAGACTTCGGCGTAGCAGCTAACCGGTAGCAAGGGCCGTGAGCCCCCATGCGGCTCACCCGCGCTCTCCGCGTACTTTTACACCGCGATTTTCAAACCAGGCACAGAGGTCACGACGGCGGTCACCCTGAATGTGCAACTGTCCCTCAACCACGCTCCCACCCGTCCCCAGCGATTTCTTGATTTGCTTGAGGGTGGAGTTTTGGAGTTCATCCGGAATGTCACGGACCGTCGTCACCACTTTGTTACCGGAACGTTTTTGGTATGCAAGTACCACCGACTTCAAGGTGGGCAGGGTCGCTTCGGTGGAACTTGGCTCCCCCTCACCACTGCCTTCAATCCCTAACTTGGCAAACAGGTCGGCGAAGGAAGATTCGGCATCTCCACCGCTCATTTGGTAATCACCTCGATGCCATCCTCCAAAATCATCACGGTATGCTCGGCTTGGGAAATCATAACCGAAGGATTGGGGTCGACCAGGGGAGGAAAGACCATCATCGCGCCTATCCTTAACATGCGCTGCAGACTTGATTCCAATTTCTCGCCACGTAGCCTTGGCGGGAAGGTGCAGCGGGCAAAGGGTAGTCCATTCATGTTGGCAATAACCTCCCATACTTCGGGGTCGATCCCCTTCATTTTTTTGGGTGGTCGAATAATCATGAAAATTTCTGCGCGCCCATGATCGCCGACGTTGCCACGACCATCGGTTGCGAACGGCTCAATCGCCACCACCATCCCCGGCCTTAACACGGCTTTGTTGTGGCGGTCAGGAGTTGCCGGGATTTGTGGTGCACAGTGCACCGTCCATTGGTTTACACCGTGTCCGGTCAGGTTGTATACCGGGCGGAATCCATGCTCTTCAATCACTTTTTCAATCTCGGTCGAGAGGACTGTTACTTTCACTCCCGGGGTAATCTTGGCAATTGCGGCATTCAAGGCCGCCCTGCTGGCATCTACCAGGCGCTGCAGGCGCGGGTCATCGCCCAGGTACTTGGTGGCAGCGTTATCAGAGACCCAGCCGTCAATCTCTACTCCTATGTCAATTTTGACTACATCGCCCTCCTGGTAGACGGTGGCATCGTTGGGGGAAGGGCAATAGTGGGCGGCGATGTGGTTACGGCTGGTTTGTGCGGGGAATGCCGGTCCGGCCCCACTGTCGCGGATGAAGTCTTCAACCTCGTCCAGCACTTTGCGCAAGGCCACCCCTGGAGCAATAAGGCCCATACCTAACTCCCTTGCTTGGCTGGCTATACGCCCAGAGCGACGGAACAATTCGGCGGTATCTGGGTCGAGTGCAGGGCTAGTGTTGAGGCTCATGTTGGATGAATGTGGGGGAGGTGAGGGTCATTTTCAACCATAGTTTAAGACCGGAGCAGGATTTGGCCGACATAGGGGTGTAAGGGAAATGACAATGACTCAAATTCACCCAGGACAAACCATCGGCCACTATGAAGTGGTTGGATTTCTCGGTCGAGGAGCTTTCTGCGAAGTATTCGCTGCAGAAGACGACCGTGGCGGCAAGTTTGCGCTCAAAGTTGGTTGTGATAGCGGCGGTGGTCGTTACGTGCCCAGATTTGGCGAAGTAACTACCCAGCGAGATCAGGCGCGCATAAGTCCGGATGAAACTCCGGCCGAAGCGCTGTTTCTGGACCCGATTGAAGGTGCTCAAGCCGAATGCCTTGATGCTGACGAGGTCGACTCCCAACTGCTTGCTGAAGCCAACAAACTACGCGCCGCCGATGGCGAAGGCGTAGTTTCCCTGCATGAGGTCATCTACACCGAAGACCAACGCCCAGTTTTGGTTCTTGAGCAACTCGAAGGCGCAACCCTGCGTGAGCGCATCCGCTCCCTGGAAGGCGTAAAACTGCGCTGGTTGGTCGATGCCGTGCGCATCGTCGAGCATCATGTCAGTTCTGGCCATTGGTGTTGTCACGGTGATATCAAGCCGGAAAATTTGTTCATCACTAACGATGGACAGGTGAGGCTGATTGACCCGGTCCCGCAAAGTGACCACGACGATTGGATGGTGGCCACTCCTCATTACAACCCCTTCCTGGAGCACGGTGCCAAGGGAGACACCCAGGCCTTTGCAATCATGCTTTATGAGCTGCTGACCGGTGCGTTGCCGTTTGAGCGAGTTCCCTGGAAGTTCGCCAGAACTTCCGAACAGGCATGTTCGCAAGATGAGCGTGAGCTCGACCGAGCATTTTTTCTCGGTTACATCCAAGCCCGCGAAGTAAACCCACGCGCACCCCGCGAGCTCGAACAACTGATTTTCCTTTCCCTGTGTGACGACAACTTCAGTCTGAGCGACTTGCGCTTGGCACTAGAAGACTTCTTGTTGAGAACCTAATCTTTCCCTTACTCCGATTCGGCCTCTTTTAGGCCACTCAATAGCCGTTCGATCCCCCGGGCGGCATTGTTTATTTTCTCTTGCCGGCCTTCTCCTGGTGCACCCATGGCGTAGGCGTGGCAGCTTGGCGGTAGCTAGAATGTCTGGCTCCCATGTCTGAAACCGCTGAAAAAACCATCATTCTCGCGCATAGCCCGGACCCGGATGACGCCTTCATGCACTACGCATTGGCCGAGGATCATCTGGATACAGGTGATATCAAGTTCATACACAAGTTGGAGGACATTGAATCATTGAACCAGAGGGCGATGCGCGGCGAGTACGAAATAACCGCGGTTTCGATTCACGCCTACGCCTATGTCTCCGACAAGTACTGTCTCCTGAATCATGGCGCATCCATGGGCGAAGGTTACGGCCCACGTATTATTGCTCGCGAGGAATTCAAGCTTGAGGATTTGCAGAAAGGCAATGGCAAGCGTCTGGCGATTCCCGGTGAGTGGACGTCGGCGCACCTGGCTGCGCAAATGCGGATTGGAGTCTACGATTTTGCAGTCGTGGAGTTCGACCAGATTCCTGTTGCGGTGGAGCGTGGCGACTTTGATGCCGGCTTGATCATTCACGAAGGTCAACTGACTTTTCAGGATCAGGGTTTGGTGATGCTCGAAGACCTCGGGGTGTGGTGGGGCTCGGAAACCGGTGGGCTGCCCTTGCCGCTGGGTGGCAACACCATCCGCCGCGATTTGGGGGATTTGATTCCGCGTGTTTCCGAATTGTTGCGTGCCTCGATTGAATATGGTCTGGACCACCGGGAAGAAGCGGTGAAGTACGCACTGCAGTACGGTCGCAACCTTGATTTGAAACTTGCCGATGAGTTCATCGCCATGTATGTGAACCAACGCACCCTTGATTACGGAGATGACGGTCGTGAATCCGTGCGCTTGTTTCTGGACCGTGCGCATCGAGCCGGGCTGATGCCGGCACCGCCGCAAATCGACTTCGTGAGCTGAACGGTTTTTCAGCGGTTGGTAGACGGCCGTCTTCAGTCCCGAAGTCGTCCCGGGGCCCCAGGCTGCTGGTAGCCAGGGGTTTGATTCGATATACCTTCCAGCCGCTATTACGCTCCAAATAGTCGGCAATCAAGTGGCCTGGGCCCTCCGGGTTGGTAGACCAGCCGACAATCAACACTGATTTGGTAATTGGACACGGAATTAACTTCAGGTTTTCGATGAAAGGAGTGCAAATACGGCACATATTGAATCAACCAGAAAATATTTCAAAAAAATAGGAAATTCTAGACCTGTGATTTGCCGATTACAGTGTCAGGATTCTGCCCACTTAATTTGTGACCCCCGCCACCAATTCACTTCCCGTGTTCCACACGCTAATTTCTGAGAAATTCTTCTTGGATAAGGTGGAGCCTGCCATTCAGGCACTCGGCTGGCAGCCTGTTGCCCCGGATTGGGAGCAGGCCATCCTGCCCCAGATTGCAGCTAATCCTGGTCTTGGTGTGGTCCTCGATTTGGAAGAGGACACCGTAGATATGTTAGTTCTGATAAAGGAGTTACAGGAAAACCATCAAACCGCCGCAATACCCATTTTGGGCTATTCTTCACATGAGCGGGAGGATTTGATTGAGGCTGCCACTGCTGCCGGAATCACGGTCGTGCAGCGGAGCATCTTTGCAGCCAATCTGGTGCGGGTATTGATGGAATTAGTAGGCTACGATCCCATTGCCGATCGTAATGGCGGGGCTTCCTGAGCCACAAAGCGCGATTGCTTGTGGTTTGAGCCAGTCTTCTTCTACATATTGTGGTAGTAGCGAAAAGAGACAAATTTGGGTAAACTATAGGCCGTTTGAACTTCCCAGGTGCCTGAAGTGGCACCAAACCAGGTCCCCTTAACGAGTAGTAAAGAAACACATGAGCGCGGTCAAGCTCTACATTAAAGGCAACTGCAAAACTTGCCAGCGTGCAGTCAAATACCTTGAGAAGAAAGGCATCGATTTCGAAGCCGTAGACATTCTCACCACACCTCCAGCCAAAAAGCTGCTTGAAAAGGCAGTTGACGCAGATGATCCTAAGGGCGCCTTCAATAGTCGCGCTAAGGGTTATAAGGATTACGACATTCCGAACGCCGAGTTCAAGACCAAGAAAGAGGTCGTGGACTTGTTGCGGGCAAACCCGGATATGATTCGCCGCCCCATGCTGTCCCGTGGCGAGAAGGCCATAATCGGTTTCGACGAAGCTGACTATGCGACCTTCCTGCGCTAGTTGCTGAATAAAATCAAAGCCGAGCGCGTTCCATAAATGGGAGCGTGCCAGGCTTGTTTTTGCCAGTTCACACCGCTACCTAATCTAGCGGCCTTAGTCTGACCAAGTGGTGGAGAGTTATTAGTAAATGACTTCTTTGACTTCGTAGAGGTTGTAGTCGAAAGATGTTTCCTTTTCTATATTGATGATGCGCCCGTCACCAAAGCGGTCTTGGTAAGTCAGAGCTCCTTCGAGCTCGCGACCATCGTGCATTAATAGCCGCACCATTGGGTGCATGCGGGCTTCTTGCAATCTAATGACGAGTGCTTGTATTTCGTATTCAGAGACTTCTGCGCGGAGGACCATTATAATTTATTGGTAGTGACTTCCAGGGGGAGGGATTAGTAAAGGGTGGACACCGCAGCGGAGAGGGCATCTGAGCGGATCAGCAGTGAAGACCAGGACTCGAATGGATCCTGATCGTTAGTAATCAAAGATTGAAGTGAGGACAACGATTGGAATCCTCCTTCCATGGCTTCGGTCTCGCGGACAGCAACTGATAAAGCTTCGGCGTCAAGGCGATAAACCAGACCAAGGTGAACCGAGCCGACCTCGGTGCTGTCGTCATTGAGAATCCCGAGTGGGCTAAGTGGCAACTGCCCATCGGGGAGGACTAATTCCTCGTTGAGTTCGCGTCGGCATGCGGCGGTGAAGATGTCCTCGTTACTGTCGTGTTCCACTTGATCACAGGGGTTGATGTGACCACCGACTCCGATACTGCGACGTCCGTGCAGACGTTTTTCGCCCTGGGTACTCAGGCGGGTCAAACAGAAGACCTCCTCTCCGCGGCAAACCGCAACGTAGGGAATAGGTTGCTTGTACTCGGGGTGGGTTTCGGCATAGCGACGTTCCATGAAGAAGCCATGCTCACGGCTTGGTGCCAGGAAACGAGTTTCAAACTCAGTCTCTCCCAGCGGGAGGAAGCCTTGAACTTTCTCGTTGCCGAAGATTTTGTTACGAGGGACTACCCAGACGAATTCCATTAAGCGCATTTCTAACCATCCCCACGACCATGTGCAAGGAAAGTAGTACCAAATTCCACAACTTGTGGGTGAATTGTGGAAAACTCACCCGTATTTTGCGCTTACAAATCCCTAACGAAGTTTTTTGGTTCCCCTGTGAGACTCAAGTAAAGCGGTCTATTCGGTCGATTGAATAATAGTTTCCTTCCCTCATGACCACTCCCACGCTCCCCGTACGCACCAGCATAAGGCGCAAACTGGCGACCTTCCTGCTTCTTGCAGTGTGTATCCCGATGTTGCTCGGCGGAATCCTCCTGATGGGTCAACAACGTGGAGTTGTGGCCCAGCGTCATGCTGCTGCCGCGGATTTTCGCCAGCTTCTCGATCGTGAAAGCACCAACGCAACCAGGGATTATCTGCTCCGCACCGGCGAGCAGGTAAGTCGGGCGCTGTCGCCCCTGACGGACAGTGCAGAGCTTAATGCGGTGGCCTCATCCCTGGTCGAATCTGATGCCATTCATCACATCACCATCTATCGATCGAACCAGTCCTTACCTATTTTGGAAGTAGGTGAACAAGTATCAGGATTCCCATTTCAAAGCGCGATTAATGACGGGCACGTTGAAGTAGTTCTCAATCGACTCGGCGGTTTTATTCCTCCGCGTGCGTGGAGTACTTCGGTGTTGGCTGGGGAGGCTAGTACCAGGCGCAGCCACCTTGCTCAGTTGGCGGTGTTCGTGCTGTCCTTTGCAATGATGGCGTTGTTGGTTGGTGCGGTTGCCCTGTTCGGGACCGATCGCATCGTGCTGGATCGCCTGCGGCAACTTGCGGCAACCACCATCCGTATTGCCAGGGGCGACCGTTCTGCCCGAGCGTGCGTCGGTGGCGATGATGAAATCGACCTGTTAGCGAGACACATGAACTCAATGGTTGACGAGTCGATGCGCAGCCGCGAGCAGTTGGAAGATGGAATCCGCGAACGCACCGCACAATTGTTCGCCACCAATCAGGAGTTGGAGCGCACTTTCGCCGCGGCGCAGGAAGCGACCAAAGCCAAGAGCGATTTCCTCGCCATCGTGAGTCATGAAATTAGGACTCCGATGAATGGCATCATTGGCATGGCAGAGTTGTTGTCGGTAAGTGGTCTGAACGAAAAGCAACAGGTTTACGCGAATGCGATGCGCCATTCGGCCGATGGGCTCTTGCGAATTGTTGGTGATGTCCTCGACTTCTCAAAGGTCGAGGCCGGTAAAATCGAACTTGAGTCGGCTCCCTTTGATTTGTCGCTCCTGCTTGAGGAGTTGACAGTCCTGAATGAACCCGCCTGCGCGGCCAAGGGAATTCTGCTTGAACTCAAATCTACCTCCGCAGTTCCGGTTACGGTGCGTGGAGATCAACTTCGCCTGCGCCAGGTGCTGAATAATCTAATCGGCAATGCAATCAAATTCACCGAGCGCGGGCGGGTGACGATTACCGCAGATTATCGTGGGGCCAAGCTATATATGGGCGTCCACGACACCGGTATTGGTATTGAGCCGGGCCAGCATGCTGCCCTGTTCGATAGTTTTACCCAGGCCGAGCCTTCCACCTCTCGCAAGTATGGCGGCTGCGGGCTGGGCCTGGCTATTTCCAGTCGATTGGTCAAATTGATGGGCGGAGTTTTGGAACTGGAGTCGCATCCGGGCGTGGGTTCCAGCTTTACCTTCAACTTTGAGCTCGAAGCGGTTGTGGCTGATTCTGTCGAGCCACAGACCTACCCTTCCGATGCGCCCATCTCGTGCACCACAGTTGGTTTGTCCGGTTATTGTGGGCGTGTCCTGCTGGTGGAGGATAACCAGGTCAACCGGATGGTCGCTGGTCGCATGCTCGAACACTTCGGGCTCACCGTCGTGACTGCTGAAAATGGACGTGCCGCAGTCGAACTTTTTGAACATTCCGAATTCGATCTGGTATTTATGGATTGCCAGATGCCGATGATGGATGGTTGTGAAGCGACCCGCTTGATCCGCCGCAACAACGGGGGTAAATCACTCCCTCCAATCGTTGCCTTGAGTGGTCTGGTTGATGGCGAAATACTATTCCCGGATATGGACGACTGCTTGGCCAAACCACTTACCTTGAGTTCCCTGGAGACAGTATTGGCGAAATACCTTCCGAACAAAAGGAATGGAGAGTTGTCCTTTAAGCCGGGTCCTGTCCTTCCGAAGAAGTGACTGCCATTTCTCTGGGGCCAACGTTGCCGTTGGCCTCAAACGCCCTACCCGGAGGTTAAAAACAGCGCGGGCCGCGCCTCCCCTCCCTATTCGGGCTTTCTCCCAGTGGGGTTTACACTGCCACGTTTGTCACCAAACGCGCGGTGAGCTCTTACCTCACCTTTTCACCCTTGCCGGTGGCCGAAGCCACTTAGGCGGTTCGTTTTCTGTTGCACTATCCCTGAGGTCGCCCTCGGTGGCCGTTAGCCACCACTGTGCCCTATGGAGCCCGGACTTTCCTCGACTGACCCAAAGCCAGCCGCGACAGCCCGAACAACTCTCCGTCCAAATTATAGGAACTCCCCCCCGGCAGTGGTGGCCAGGTTTAAAGCCCGATGTACTCGCGCAGCAGCACCATCGCGGCAGTGGAGTCGATGTGCTCCTTTAGTTGACGTCGCTTTAGCCCGGTTTGGCGAAGCAGGCGTTCTGCTTCGTGAGTGCTGAAACGTTCGTCAATCTCGGCGATTTGAATGTCTTCTGCAAGTAACGTGCGCAGGCTGGTAATAAACAGCCGCACCTTGGCGCATTGCTCGCCTTCGTTGCCGTTGGGCAGGAAGGGCATTCCCACCAGGATTACCTTGGCTTGTTTGTCATTAGCGACTGCAACCACTGCTGCCGCGGTTTTCTGCAGGTCGGGTTCGACGACGGGGTCAAGTGGGGAAGCAACTATGCGCAACGGGTCTGAACAAGCCAGGCCGGTACGTTTGCCACCATAGTCGACTGCAAGGACTCGTCCATTCACAATAAATCCTCGCGGCCATCCCTCCGCAAACGGTCGACCAGCAGTTTGACATCTTCGGCGCGGTCGCGGCTGGCCACCAGCAGGGCATCTTTGGTGCGTACCACAACTACGTTGTCGAGGCCGAGCACCGCAATGGTCTGCTCGTCGTTGGAATAGGCCAGGATATTAGCGGCATCTTCGCAAACTAGTTGGCCGCCAGCAGGGAATACCACGGCATTTCCGTTTTCGTCTTTTTCAAGATAATCATATAGAGCTCCCCAGGAACCAATGTCTCTCCAGGTGAACGGAGCCTCGATGACCAGGACTTCGTTGGATTTTTCCATCACCCCGACGTCAATCGGTATCGATTCCAATTGCGGATAAACCTCGGCGACTGTTGCGGCTGAATCTCCTTTGACCATGGCTGCACGAATCTGCGAAAGACCAGCAGCAAGTTTGGGCATCAGGCCGGCGATAGCTGACAAGATGGTGTCGGCCCGCCACGCAAAAATACCTGAATTCCAAAAGTAGATACCTTCGTCCACAAATCGCTGGGCGGTCTCAGCATCAGGCTTTTCGGTGAAGGAGTCCACTGCCCAAACCGGCAGATCAATACCGCCGGCAATAGCGGATCCCGCACGCCGGATGTAGCCGTAGCCGGTCGCAGGATGAGTCGGACGAATACCAAAAGTAACAAGAGCTCCGGGAGCGCTTGCCGCTTGCTCGGCCGCTGCCAGTGCGGCTTGAAATTCTTCCTGGGTCTCGCGGAGTTCCCGCTGTGCAATCGCGAGCAGGCGGTCGGCACCTAGTGTTACGCCTTCTTCAAGTTCAAGCTTCCGATCAAAGTTTTCCCGGCCGAGCCGGAACGAACCTCGAGCCTTCGGTGCCACCTCGTGGCGTAGATACTCGGTATAGCTGCGAATTGCTGTGACCGCTTCTATGGACGCATCGGCGAGATCACTTAACAGATGCATGTCGTCCAAACTGGTCAGGGCTCGTGGCAGGTCGTGCTCAAAAACAGCGGCAATGTCTCGCCAACGATATTCAAACCTCTTTTTCTGAGCTCCAGGATCGTATCGACACTATGACCTGAGCTGATGTGCACCGGATACATGGCGACCTTGTGATCGCTGGCCAGCAGACCATAGGTGTAAATCTGCAGGCTTTCGGCCCACTCGGGACTGGATTCCGCCCATGCAACCAGCTCGTCGTCACGCCCCATGTCCCTCAGCTTATCGACCAGAATT
>NVRO01000147.1 GCA_002400895.1 Planctomycetota bacterium | reverse complement strand
TCGTGAATTGTTAGCCGGGCAACCCGATCGCATCCGCGACATTGTCACTATCTTGTGTTCCTTGGCGATGTCGGATGGCGAGTTCCACCCCAAGGAAGATGAACTAATTCGTAAGATTGCCACCGAGCTTGGTCTCAGCGATTATGACTACCAATCCTGTCGCGCCACCTTCGCGGCTGAAAGAGGCAACTCAACCGGCAACGTCGAGAATTCTTACCAGGTTTTGGGAGTTCCCTCCTCGGCTTCAGACCAGGAAGTAAAAACTGCCCATCGCCGGTTGGTAAAGGAATACCACCCGGACATTTTGCGTTCCAAGGGATTGGCCGACGATTTCCAGGAATTCGCCAAACAAAAGACCTCTGCGATAAATGATGCCTGGAGCACTGTCAAGTCTGCTCGAAATCTTTGAGAGTCGACCGCAATGGGCTCAAGTGACTCTGAAACCGAGTATTTGAATCGGCGGGTAACTTTTGGGCACTGGCTATCGACCCACCCTTGCCGTGGACGGTGTGCCAACCCACCAGACCGGAATTCAACCCGGTCCTGGTTTATTATCGGCGATGTAACTGGCGGCGGCCCGGGAGTGAACAGCAACCTGCTCCGGAATGAACGCTATCGGCGAAGTAGTTAAAGTATTAGCATGCAGATTTCCGGAATGGAGCATGTTCAGTTGGCGATGCCCGCTGGAAAAGAACAAGTGGCCAGGGATTTTTACTGCGGCCTGCTTGGGATTCCTGAAGTCCCAAAGCCGGAAAAGCTCGCGGCCAATGGGCGAGTTGTTGGTAAAGCAAGCGAGAAACTAATCCTGTGCAATCCCTTCTCTCACGTCCGGTAGTTGTCTACGATGGCGACTGTCCGTTTTGCCGCAAGCAGGTGAAACGTCTCAAGGCGCGCGACCCCGGTGAATATTTTGAATATTGTCCGCGCCAGCAAGATGGCCTGGTCGCGCGCTTTCCCAAGCTTGCCGCGGGCGATTTCAATAGCGGCATGCGGCTGGTGCATCTGGATGGCGAAGTCAGTGTCGGCGCGGATGCGATTTATCACATTGCGCGCCGCTTGCGAACTTACAAATACTTTGCCTGGCTCTACCGGGTACCGGTTGCCAAACAAATCGCCCGCGCCGCTTACGCCTGGATAGCCGCCCACCGCATGAAGCTGGGGGCTTAGCGGGCTATTGCGAAACTGTCCGGGTACTCAGCGTTTAATGATGACCCGAGCAGGGTGAGGGTTTCTATAATCCAAGGTGGAGGTTGCTGATGCTTGAATCGAACAAAAAAAACAATCCCACCTTAGGGCTTTCAGTGCTGGCGGCTGCCATTTTCCGGTAAGTGTGTTGTGAACAGACTGGACAGTTTCACCCTGAAGTGCTCACCATGAAGTTTTGTCGGCATGCACTTCTCTTGAGTCTGTTGATTTCCTGTTCGTCTGTAGCGGCGGACCCAATCTCCACAGACAGCTTCGAACCTCTTGTTCGAGAATATGCGTTTCGGGTTAACCCCGGGCTTAACCCATCGGTGCAATTCAAGATTGAAGAGTTTCCCATCGAAGATTTGTGGGACACACTGCATATGCAAATATTTTCTGTCCGCTACATGTCCGGGCCAGATAGTGAATCGTGGTTTTCCGAAGATCTGCTCATCTACTTGGATGATGAACTTGTCCCGTTTGCTTCTGCTTTCGGTGGTTTTGGCCTTACCTCGGCTGTCATGAGTGGCGAAGATCTTTATTTTTCTTACTCCTGGGGTTCGGGTATGCACAGATCCCACCTGGGGAGTATCTCGGTCACCAGCAGGGGTATTGAAATTCTTGATTCTGGTGGTTTTATAGATTTCGAATTGTTTGTGGATAAGGATGACGCTGGCTTGATAGTTTTTGACGGGGGATTTGAAGAATTTAATTCATGGACCAACCCCATTGAAGTTGGACGTGTTAGGTCTACGTCCTCGTCTATAAAACTCACCGACTCTTTGGGCGAAGAATTAGAGCCCGACTTCACCGGCTCCGATTGGTAGCCTGGTGATCGCCATTAGTGCTCCGCTTGCAAAGAAATGAACAAGACAATTGCCCTCGCCTCCTTGTTACTCATCTGTCCCGCGTGCCAACAGCAGGGATGGGATGGCTGGGAAAGCCCACAGACCGATAACGAATACGCACGTATTGCTGAAGGGCGTGGAATCGCGAGTCATTGGGGAATCTTGTTTGAAGTAGAGGAACCCGGAGAAGGTGGGGTTTCCTCCAGCGCTCATGACCAGGCCGGCTTTCCAAAGCCGGAGGACAATTGGCTCATCCGAACCACAAATCTCGGCGAGGTCACAATCGTACTGGAGAAAAGAGGCTCCGCTCCGATTGCCCTCAGCATCAATGGCAAGTCTTATCCCGCCAAGGTCGGCGACACTTTCTTCATTGACAAAGCGCGCAATGTCGTGGTCAATGAATATTAACTGAGAAGGGAATTAACCCGCTCGGGYGTGGCGCTCATTCAGCCAATCACCACGCGCAGCCCATTGGAGAATGCCCATCCGYCTT
Source organism: Planctomycetota bacterium (assembly GCA_002400895.1). The sequence continues at coordinate 484 of NVRO01000147.1, read as the reverse complement.
GTTGTTGGGGGTCGGCCAGGAATGCCTGGGAATACCATTCACTTCCCACCAGAGCAGGATTTGAGGGAATTAACGATGAAAATGCTGCTTCACCCTGTGCATTGGAACTAATTATGAATTGAACTGCAACCTTGGCGTTGTCCAACAGCAAGGTGCCGCCATTAATGACAGACTCCATGCGGAAGCGCGAGATCAGGAACCATCCGGAAGCATTGGCCGGTCCATTTCGTACGGTCATTGAATAGCTGTTTCCGATTATTGGTATTTCGGTTGAATCGAGCACCATGGTGTTGGCGCCGCTGAGCAGATTGCCATAAGGGAAGGAACCCGGAGTATCCAATTCATAATCCCAGATGCCGCGCCCATAAGTCCCGAAGCGAACCGTATTTGTTTCGCGCACCGACTCCACCGACCAATAGTTCGTGAGCGGAGCTCCGCTCAGGGAGAGATCTTCCCAGGTTGCCGTTGCCGACGAGGTCGCCGT
>NVRO01000146.1 GCA_002400895.1 Planctomycetota bacterium | reverse complement strand
GGCAGTGGTTGGCGGAAATGCCAATGCTATTGTGCTCGACAAAAAGCGCACTGACTGGATACGTCGACTTGACCCTGGTACTGCCGAAGTTTTCGAGGCATTGGAATTGCGCGGGATGGCACCGGCCAGCTTTGCTTGGAACTGGCACACCGGGGCGGGGGTCGGAGATTGGTTGGTGCACTCGTCATTAACCAACTCCAGTCTGACCTATCGCGGATTTCTAGAGGATGACGGCGACCAGCCGTCGTTCCCCTACCCACTCGAAGGGTTGAACGGCGACTTCATCGTGGCCGGGCCGCGTTTCTTGTTTGACGTGACCGGCAACATGGGTGATGCAGCAGTTACCGGCTCCGGCACCGTGAAGCTGACCGGAGGCACTCCATTGATAGGGATTGAACTAGAGGTCGAGCAATTGCCCATCGATGCTCGCATCCGCCATGCCCTCGGTGGAACACCCGCGGCGGCGGCGGTATGGCGCGATCTCGGCGGCCCCCAGGGTGGGACTGCCAACCTCAACCTGAGTTTGGCGCGGCATCCCCATGATGAAAGCTTGCGGCTGCAACTTGATGGTGTGATTCATGGCACCATTGTCAGGCCTTCGTTCCTGCCGATTGAACTTGAAGCAGATGGGTTGCAACTTGAATGGCGTCCCGGTCATGCCCGCTTCAGCGGGCCAGTGCGTGCGCTGGGCGGAATCTTCCACCTGAATGGTGAAGCCCAGGCGGTTGACAATAGTGACTTGCCCGCTCTGAAAGTCAGTGCTGTTTCCACCGCCGGACTCGCCCCATCGGCTACAGAACGGATGATTCTCGAAAGCTTTCTCAACCTGCCTCCCGGGGCATCATCGTTCACCACCACCGGCAATGCCAACTGGCAATTGCAGTTGCGACGACCGGGAAGCTCGGAGCAAACCAAACTGTTAATGACGATTGCGAGCAGTAATGTCAACTTGAGCTGGGACCCCATCGGGATTCAGTGGGAAGAAATAAAAGGTGAAATAGCACTCGCCCATACTGGTAAAAGAAGTTTGATTACCGCGCCAAGGCTCGCTGCAAACTGTTCCGGTGGCAGGACGGTTGTGTCCACCACCATCAACATCGGCTCAAATCCGGAAGACAGTTCGGCGGTGGTCAAGGCAAGCGAGTTCGGACTCAATACAGCCAGCGTAAATTTTGCTCGCGCCATAGCCAACCTGGACCCGAGTCCCGACCTTGAACTTCATTGGACCGGACAACTTGACTTGGTTGCCGAGTTCTCGCCCTTGGCAGCAGAACGCAATCGTGGGCGCATCAGGCTGGGCCCGATGCAGTTGCGCAATAGCCGCATGTTGCCGGATGAGTTGGTCGAAGTGCATGGTGACATACGCTTACGAAATGGAGGATTGTTCGCCGGTGAACTTGATTTACATTCAACCGCCGGCGACCTTCACCTGAGTGAGTTCGAGTTGCTGGGGGCACAAACCGATACCTCCGCCTCGAAAATAAAAACCGTGCTTAACAGCCCTGGCGGAATTGAAATATCCGACCGCTTCGCCGAGTTGATCAGTCCGAATGCGTGGGCGGCTTTTGAACGGATTGGTCTCAGCGGTCGAATCGGTGCCGACAACTTGTTGCTCGAGATTAGCCCGCTGGGGGGTCCAACTACCAAGTTCAAACTGGATGGTGGGGTCTTGTTGCGCGATATCCGTTTGCAGGCCGCACCGGGGATCAACAACGGCCACGCCAACCTTGATGTTCAAAAGTTCAGCTGGTCCGGGCCTTTCGGCTTCGGCGGCGAACTGGAGTTGTCTGCTGGTGCTGCCGAACTTGCGGGCCTGCATTTGAGTGACGCCAACGGTAATCTGAGTTTCAGGCAGGACGAGATTGTGGTACACGATTTTGATGGGGTATTTCTGGGCGGACAGTTGAGCACTTCGGCACCAGCCCTTGACAATCCTCGTGATCAAACGACCAGGCCCGGAAAGATTAGTCTTGGTCTGATCCCTGAGGCTCCGATCGAGTTACAACTCTATCTGCGCAATGGCSAGCTCMGCAATATGCGGGACAGCCTCGGGATGGGCGGTAACCTGGCCGGACAAATTGACTTCGACCTMGATGTCCGGGSCACTWCTCCAAGCCCTCTTGATTATTCGGGGGAYATCGACTTGCGTATACGTGACGGAGTATTGGGGGCGGTCCCGGTACTGTCAGAAATGTGGAAGGTTGCAGGAGTACAAGCACCAATTTTCGACAGCGGTCAGTTCCTGGTACATGCCAACAGCACTGCARACCGGGGTCGCTTGCGGATAGAAAAGTTCACCCTCAGTCACGACCTGCTCCAGGTGACCGGCAAGGGMTGGATTGRCCTCGACTCCTATCTGAACGTCAAGGCGACGGTRCGCTCGGCATTAATCCCGGTTCTTGGMTGGGGATTTCCAATCCTCACCGACCTGTTCTTTGACCCGTTATTCGAACAAGATGTAATCGGACCCATTGACAACCCGCGGATTGCCCAACGAGTGCTAAATAAATTGTCGGCAGCAGACAAGATTCACATCCCGTTCAGCTTGTGGGTTCCAAAAATAGAGCGTACCGACTGGCGACGCTCCCCCGCTTTCCCGCCGGCGAATAGCGGGGCAAACCAAGTCTCGCGCAAATAGAATCAGAGCATGCTCCACGCTGTAATTATGGCTGGCGGGTCAGGAACTCGATTCTGGCCCGAAAGTCGCGCCACCCGCCCCAAACAACTTCTTCCGATGACCGGGGGTAAAGCCTTGTTGGTTGAAGCTGCTAATCGGCTAAAGCCTAAAGTTCCAGCGAATCAAATTTGGGTGGTAACCAATGCTGCACAAGCAGACGGGGTGCGCGATGCGCTGCCGTGGTTAAACCAGGAACAACTCCTGATCGAACCTTGCGCGCGCAATACCGCTGCTTGTATCGGTTTGGCGGCCACGGCAATCCACTTGCAGGATCCACAGGCGGTGTGTATTTTCCTGCCGGCTGACCACCTCATCGAGACCCAGGAAGAATTTCAA
>NVRO01000145.1 GCA_002400895.1 Planctomycetota bacterium | reverse complement strand
ATCATCAAGAGATGCGCCAAACGACCTTTTTGGATCGTTGTAGATTAGACGAACAGGTATTTCACGAATCCGCAACGATCTTGCCGCGGTCTGCACCCAAAATTGGATCGGAAATGCGTAGCCGTTGATATCAAACGAATATGTTTCAAGGGTCGATACCCTGTACGCCTTGAACCCACAAAATGCATCGGTGATTGAAAGGCCAAGCACTTCATTCAATTCTTGCGTGATTTGCCGATTGATTATTTGGCGATCCTTGGGTGGCATGTCGTTTTCAGGATGAAATTCCAAGTATCGGCTTCCCGAGATGATGTCGGCATCATCCTGGTGGATTGCCTCGATAAATCGCGGAATGCTCGCGGGTTCATGCTGCTCATCACAATCCATCGTGATCAACCAATCGAATTGATCCACCCGAGCCCATCGAAACATGTCTTGCAAAGAACGGCCATAGCCACGGTTGGCAGAATGTCGTATCACTTCAACAGGGTGACCTGCCAAGAGCGCAGGTGTCAGGTCGGTGGATCCATCGTCCACAATCAATATGTCTTCAGTATATTTGCACACCTCACTCAAGACTGAGTTGATGTACCGCGCCTCGTTGTACACCGGTATGCCAACCAGTATTCTTTGTTTCGTTCGCATTGACACATTGTACAAACACCTCGCACAACTGCTACATGGGGGCGTCACAGAGAATTAATTGTCCTGCGGTCAATTTGTTTTATTAACTACGGGATTCAGCACCCCGTTGCATGTGTATAGATGCAATCGATTGACTACTTGTATTAGTTCCCATCCCGGAATGAAAAAAAAGAGCCCCGCTTGCGCGGGACTCTTGCGTTTATATCAAACTGATGTGCTTAAATCAACATGGTCCCCAACCAGCAATTGCTTCAAGCATGTCTGAGACATTCACAATGCCATCACCGTTAATGTCGGCGTCGGGGTCGTTGGTTCCCCATGCGGCGACAATTGCCAGGATATCGGTGACATCGACTGTACCGCTACCGTCAACATCCCCGGAACATGGTGTACCGCAAGTGTCGGCATCACAAGCAGTGTCGGGTCCACCCCATTCACCACCTGCTCCTGTGCAGTCTACTTCTGACAAGACGAGGCAATCTGAATCGAAACAGCAAGTGCCGGTTGGATCAACAGGATCACATTCGCAGTCACCACCATCGCAGTTGAATTCGTCGCAGTTCAACCAGATTACAACACCGCTTGGGCACTCTGAGCAACCATAATCTGCAGGAATGTATGAACCATCATCGCAGAAAGTGTCACCGATCCACGCTTCGTAGATATAGTCAGGGAAACAAGTGCCTTGGCAATCTTCCGTCCAACCCGCTTCACAGTTACCGCCTCCACTGCATGGGTTTCCACTACAAGACGAGTTGTCGCCAAGATATGAACCACCCGCAGCATTGCAGTCGGCTGCTGTTCCGGTTGAACAACTTTCACCCACGCAGCAAGCACCGGTCGGATCTCCACCGCCACATTCGCAATCACCACCATCACAGTTGAATTCGTCGCAGTTGAGGTAGATCGGTACACCGTTCCATGTGTACGCGCCGTCATCGCAGTAACCGTCACCAACCCAGAAGTCCGGACAGCAGTTGCCGTTGCAGTCTTCGATCTCGCCTGCTGGACATCCGCCGCCTCCGCCACAAGGATCACCACTGCAGGATGAGTTGTCACCCAGATAGGAACCGCCAGCACTAGAACAACTTGCCGAGGTCATGACGGAGCAACTGCTGCCTATGCAACAAGCACCTGTCGGATCTCCACCACCGCACTCGCAGTCGCCTCCATCGCAATTGAACGCATCGCAGTTCAACCAGATTGGAACACCGGCAGGACATTCAGAACAATTGTAATCTGCCGGGATGTACGCACCGTCGTCACAGAACCCGTCGCCAATCCATGCTTCATAGACATAATCTGGGAAGCATGTGCCTTGACAGTCTTCTGTCCATCCTGCTTCGCAGTCTCCGCCACCACCGCCACAAGGATTGGATGWACAAGAAACAGAATCGCCCTGATACGTTCCGCCACTGCTTGCACAGGCGGCGGCTGTCACATATGTACAACTTGTTCCAACGCAACATGCACCTTGCGGATCCCCTCCGCCTCCTGGCACAAGCGTGTCAAGTGTTTGTGCATTGGAGCTGGTTGGATCTAGCCAGTTGCTCAAACTGCTCGAATTGTTGCCGGACCAGGACAGGTTCAGTGATCGGCCATATTGGTCGTTGTAATCGTTCCAACAATATGAAGCGCCACAACACAATTGTCCAACAACCCGATGGTTGCCGTCGTACAGTGGTGAACCAGATGATCCGGGCGCGGTACGACCAGCATCCCAGTTCACATCCCAATATTCACCGCTTGCATTTACTGCATCGGGGAATGAAATTCGCTTTTCAGCTGCTTCTGGGTGGTGGATTCCAGCACCCAGTGATGCGGAGCTGGCACGGGACCAACCGGAGTAGGTCACACCCCACGCCGAATTCGGGTTTGAGGAGAGTTCGGTCAGCGTAAAGTCGCTGTATGAACGGGAAGCCCGCATTGTCGAGCCGCTTGTGAATTGACTAAAGTTGCCGTTTCCATTACCGCCACTGTCACCGCTTCCGGGAGTTCGACAATAACTATTTTGATGATTCCAGTAGACAACAACGGAGGAGTCGCTGCCGTTGGTTATACCGCAGTGATTCGCGGTCAAGAAATATGGGGTCTGATCCTGTGAAGTGTTGTTCAACATGACACCGGTACAGGTCAAATATCCATTCAAGGTGTAGACGCCGACTGATGGAATTTCATCCCACCATGGATTGCCTTGTGGGCACATCACATCAATATTGCATGACTCGGAAGATCCGCGCTCTGTTGCATCTCGAAGCCATCGATACCCTGAATTAATTGAAGTTAATTCAACATTTCTTGATACAAGTTTTTTGTCGGCGCGATCGACAATGATTTCGATCATCGCCTCGTTCGATGGAATCACTGGTGTCCAAAGTTCGCCATGATC
>NVRO01000144.1 GCA_002400895.1 Planctomycetota bacterium | reverse complement strand
AAGCTTAGCGTCCTTGAGCGCCCTTCTAACTGGCTTAAGCGTATTCTTAACAAATGTGTCAACCATCTGTTCAAACTTAGCCCTGCTCAGATTTACTGCTAAATGCTTGGGTCCTGACGCGTCCGCAGTAAGAAACGGCAGATTAATCTCAGTAGATTGTGCTGAAGACAGTTCAATCTTGGCCTTCTGCGCCACCAAGCGGATTGCCGCCCGCGACGCAGGATTCATCATTGGCGCCTCCGGACCCATTGCCGAGAGAATGCGTTTGACCAATAATCGGTCAAAGTCATCTCCGCCCAGGCAGGTGTTTCCCGCCGTCGCCAAGACTTTGAAAACCCCGCTTTCCAGGCGCAACAATGACGCGTCGAAAGTGCCACCCCCGAGATCGTAAACCAGTACCAAACTACTTTCATCCGAATCCAGGCCGTAGGCCAATGCCGCTGCAGTCGGTTCGTTGACAATCCTCATTACTTCAAGTCCGGCCAGTTTGGCGGCTTCCCTAGTGGCATGACGTTGGGAGTCATCGAAGTATGCAGGAACTGTAATTACCGCTCTGTTGAGGTCGGATACCGGACGATTCAGCGCGCTCGCTGCTTGTGCACGCGCTTGCGACAAAACTTGAGCAGACACCTCTATCGGGGATACCAGACGATTGCCGATTTGAACCATGGCCATTTCGCGGTCGGGCGCGTTGACCAGCTTGAACGGCAGCGACTCAACTTCTTCGCCAAGGTCGGATAGGCCACGCCCAATCAGTCGCTTGACTGAATGTACCGTGGTGGTTGGTGCGATTCGGCTGCGGGCAACAGCGGCTTCGCCTACTACTACGGTTCCTTCATCGGTCCAGCTGACCACGGATGGAATCAGCGCCTCACCATGTTCATTGCAAAGGACTTTGGTCGTGCCATTTTGCCATACTGCAACCAGGGTGTTGGTAGTGCCGAGGTCGATGCCGAGCACCGGCGCCGTGGTCGCTTGCCCTAATATCTGGAGTTCCGGGAGGGTGCTCATCGGGTTTTCGGCCGGTCAAGGTCCTGACGTGTCTTGCGATAGTAGGCCGCGCGCTGTAAATGGCTGCGCGCAGCTTCAAGCAGTTCCGCACGTCGCTGCGGTTCCTGTGCAATGGAGTCGAAGTTTGTCTCAGCCTCGGTTACTTCCTGTTGTTCGAGAGTGGACAGTTTGGTGGAGATGTTCTTGATTTGCTGGGGGTCATCTGCAGCCATGGCATTAGCGGCCTCTTCTTTCAGTTCCATCATCGCCATAAGAAATTCCGGGCTGCTGGAGGTGTCGGTGCCTTCAGTCATGCTGAAGCCCTCGCTTGCGAGGAGCGCCAGAGCTCTCTCCAAGGGGTCTTTAAGGATGGCGTAGGCTGCATTGATGGTGGCCATCTTGTCTTCGGCCGATATCCGTTCCTGATTCGGTCGCAGAGCAAAGCGGTCAGGATGCCAGACCAGACTTGCCTGAAGATGTGCGCTTTCAATCTCTTCGCGTCTCAGTCGGAAGCGCCGTGGCAGACCCAGCAAGGCGAAAGGATCGCCAGATGCGCTGGCGGGCGAAGACATGAGTTTATACCGAGAAGGACTCTCCGCAGCCGCAAGTGCTAGCAGCATTGGGATTGATGAACTGGAATCCTTTGCCCTGCAGACCGTCGGAGAAAGTCAACTGGGTACCACGGAGGTATATCAATGATTTGGGATCACAGAAAAGGCGCACCCCATCCTGTTCAATAACGTAGTCGCCGTCAGCCGACTTGTAATCGAAGTTGAGGTTATAGGTAAAACCGGAGCATCCTCCGCCCTGCACTCCTACCCGCACTCCAGCGGTATCGGGGAGTTCATGTTCTTTTAGCAGGCGCTTGATGGCGATGACTGCTTCCGGTGTAACCGCCAAATCAGGGGAGGCCTCTTTGTCCGTGGTCTGAGTATTTTCCATTATCCTTGGTGAGCTGATTGGATTGCCTAGGCCTTGTCTTCTTTTTGTTTGCTTCGAAAGTCTGCAATCGCCTTTTTAATTGCGTCTTCGGCCAGCACCGAGCAGTGAATTTTTACCGGCGGCAGTGCCAACTCCTCAACAATGTCGGAATTGCGAATCTTGTAGGCGTCTTCCAGGCTGCGTCCACGCAACCATTCGGTTGCCAAACTGGACGAGGCGATGGCGGATCCGCATCCGAAGGTCTTGAATTTGGCATCTGTGATGACGCCATCATCGTCAACCTGAATCTGGAGTTTCATCACGTCGCCACATTCCGGTGCGCCGACGATGCCGGTACCGACGTTGTCGGCATCCTTGTCCATCGAACCTACATTTCGTGGGTTCTCGTAGTGATCGATTACTTTATCGCTGTATGCCATGGTGGTTAGTTTTAGTTATGCGTGTGCCGACCAATCAACGGTCGATGGGTCTATTCCGTCAAGCGCCATCTCGTAAAGTGGCGACATTTCGCGCAGACGAGTGACAGTTTCTATGGTACGTCTGGCAGTTTCGTCAACCTCGTCTTCGGTGTTGAAGCGACCGAGGCTGAATCTAAGTGAGGAGTGGGCAAGGTCGTCGCCCAAGCCTAGCGCGCGCAGGACGTACGAAGGTTCAAGGCTGGCGGAAGTACAGGCAGAGCCGGAACTGACCGCGATTCCGTTCAATCCCATCAACATCGACTCCCCTTCAACGTACTTGAAACTAATGTTGAGGTTGCAGGACAGACGTTGTTCGAGGTGTCCATTGATCTTGAGGAAATCGAGACCGTCACTCAACTGTTGTTGGAGACGGTCGCGCATGGCGGCAATGCGCTGTTGTTCCTCGGCGCGGTTCTCGTTACAGAGCTCGAGTGCGTAGGCCATGCCGACAATACCGGGGACATTGAGAGTGCCGGAACGGAAGCCACGCTCATGTCCGCCCCCGTGAATAATCGGCTCCAAGCGAACTCGCGGGTTGCGGCGGCGCACATAAAGCGCGCCAACTCCCTTGGGTCCGTACATCTTGTGCCCGGAACATGAGAGCAGATCGATGTTCATGCTTTCCACATTGACGTCTTCCTTGCCGACACTCTG
>NVRO01000143.1 GCA_002400895.1 Planctomycetota bacterium | reverse complement strand
GAATTATCTTTAATATTTTGATCAATAAATTTGTAGTATTCCTCTTTCAAGTGAGTCCACCAGCCACTATTTATTTCAACACCAAACTTCCTGAGCTTTTCCTCTATAACATTGAGATCCACTTTAGAGGCATCATAAGCTACCAATAACAAGTTATGCTCAGAGTCATAGGCAACGCTATCGAGACCAACCAACAAGTCAATTTCTTTGATAGCTTTGCGAACTTCTTTCACACTCTCTGCGTTTAGCTTTAAAGTGCGGTTTACTAAGTTAATTCCCCGCACTCCTGCTCTATGATCGTTATTTGACATCAATACTGTCCTGTTAATTAAAACTACCAATACGTTTCAGGCAACATTTGCTCGGTGTTAACTTTGTAACGAAAGCTCTTTATTAGTGGCTGCTCGTTTATCGTGAACCCAGAACAATTCATCGATTGGCGAGATAGAAACTAATCCCTCGTTAGATACCCCAGTATGGGCCGCTTCAACTACCAAGAGGGCAACATCACGCGCATCATCACTGTTCACATAAACTTCAAGCTGTACGTGATCAACTAAGTGATCATCGTTATAGCTATCGAAGTAGTAACCCCGTCCTCGCACAGGAAACAGCGTAAAGCCGCTAACSCCACGRCCKGGYTCCCCAGCTACGGCTACKGCTGRATTCATCCAGGCGGCACTCCTRCGGAACCGTAARCTCGACCTCAGGTTGCGGGTTMTGCCTCAGCTTCATCCTCTGCTRMAGGTCCGCTGAWAATGGAAAACGAACGCCCCCTGGTTGCAATTGTCGGCCGACCGAACGTCGGTAAATCATCCCTGTTCAATCGTGTAATGGGCACCCGCATGGCAATCGTTGAGCCTACTGCCGGGGTGACTCGTGATCGTTTGATGATGCCGGTTTCCATGGACAATCCCCGATTGGAGTTTGATTTGATGGACACTGGCGGTATTGGAATTGTTGATGATCACAATCTTGGTGACTCGATTGAATATCAGGTGATGGCCGGTCTTGAAGCCGCATCGATAGTTCTGTTTCTGGTTGACGCCCGCGAAGGCTTGACCTTGCTCGACGAACGGGTCGCCAGCCTTTTACGCAAGGCAAACCGGCCGGTGAAGTTGTTTGCCAATAAATGCGAAGGTCGTGCTGCAGAATCAACTTTGGACGAATTCCTAAGCCTGGGCCTGGGTGAACCGGTGCCGCTTTCGGCCCAGGAGGGTCGGGGCATGAGCAACCTGTACGAGTTACTGTTGGGTTCACTTCCTGCTGCGGAAGAGGTTCCTCCTGCTCATGACGGTGCTTTGCGTCTGGCGGTACTGGGACGCCGCAATACCGGYAAGTCTTCTTTCATCAACAAGTTGGTGGGGGAGCAACGGGTGATTGTRAGTGACATTCCGGGCACCACCCGCGATGCTGTTGAAGTYGATTTTGAATGGAAGGGAGAGCCAGTTCGTTTGGTTGATACTGCCGGGGTACACAAGCGCAGCAAGCTTGCCAGTGCAGTAGAGTTTTTCTCATTGACCCGCTCCGACCAGGCCATTCGCCGCGCCGATGTCTCCTTGTTGTTTCTTGATCTGACTCAGCTTCCGGCACGTCTCGATCAGGAACTCGGGAGGACCATCAACGACCGCTATAAACCGGTGGTTGTGGTTGGTACCAAGTCCGACTTGGTGCCGGACATGACAGTGCGGRGCTTTCGGGATTGGATTAGTGGCAAATTACCGCACTTGAGTCGAGCTCCACTTCACTTGATATCGAATACCGAAGGCAAGGGACTGGGGCTGGTAATGACCTCGGTGTTCAAATTGCGCGAGGAATCCTCACGCCGAGTTTCGACCGCCGACTTTAACAAGGCTCTTATTTCCGCCTTCTCGAGGTTGCGTTTTCGTGGTCGCGGTGAAAAGCCACAGGCCTTTTATGGCACCCAAATCAAAATCCAACCGCCGACCTTCCTGCTGTTTGTCAATCGTAAACGGCTGTATGAAAAGGAAGTGATGCGCGCGGTCAGCCGCGAGCTGTGCTCCCAACTCGGATTCAAGAAAGTTCCGATTCGCCTGGTGTTACGAGAGCGCAAGCGGAGCCCCTCCAAGCGCGGTTAAACTGGGGCCATGCGTGCAAGCTTGTTGTTGTCGATGTCGGTCCTGATTGCAGTGCCTGGCTGTTCCGCTTTTGCTCCGCCGGAAGTTCTGCCCGAATGGGTTGAATCCCAGGTGCCAAGTGGTCCTCCGATGCGTGACATGATGCAGGTATGCAACCTGGCGATAGTGCGTGCCGACTTCCCTCCGGGACTTCCTGATTTGGTTGACAGACGGCTTGAATCGGGTTGGGATGTGCAGTTGTCGCCATATTCAAATCGCGGTATTCGTTCGATGGCGACAATCGAGGTGGTCGACCAGGGTAATCGCAATTATCTGGTGCGGGTTCACGTGCTGATTCAGGTGAACAAGGAAAAACACCAGCCATTGAATAGAGCAGTCGCCATATGGGAAGATAAAGTTGCCAGCCCCGGTCGGGCCAGGTTGGTGCTGGAACACATCATCGCCCAGGTGCGCCCGCGGGGGCTACGCCAGTAGGAGATTTTCTGATGGCATCAAAGTGGCAGTTTCAGCGTCGCCGTGGGCTTTGTGGTGAATGCGAGCGGGTCTTTGTTGAAGGTGAGATTCTTTTCTCTTTATTGCGCTTGAGCAGCGATGTGGTTGAGCGTGGTGATTTGTGCAGCAATTGTTTTGAGCATCTTGATGCCGAGCAGTCATTATTTTGGTGGCGAACTCGTCATGCCGATGGTGCTGGCGGATTGAAACTGGATCTGGACTCACTGCTCTCCTTGCTGGCGGGTATGGAGAACGAGAAAAATCCTGCGAAGAAGGATTTTCGTTTTCTGCTCGCCTTATTGCTGGTTCGCCACCGCAAATTGAGGCTGGTGACAGTGCTCAAGCGGGCCAGTTGCGAGTTTCTGTCGTTGCGCAAGCTGCGCACCAAGCAATTGTTTGAGGTTGAGGTCCGTGAACTGAACCAAGCGCGACGCGAGCAGTTATCGCAGGCGCTGGCGGGGCTGATGGA
>NVRO01000142.1 GCA_002400895.1 Planctomycetota bacterium | reverse complement strand
AAGGTTTTCTCTGCGTCATAGCAGTAAGGCGGCTTCAACTTTGAAAGTAATGATGTAATCATCTGGTCACTTAATCCGGAACGAGCGAGCCCCTCGATAAAGCTCGCCTCAACGAAGTGTCGATTGTCGAGACGGTCGACGCTCCCGGGAGCGAATGACAGCCAGCCGATCGCATGCCAGCGAGTCATTTCATCGGCGCTCGCGCCGACGTGAAATGCCAGATCGCTCAGCGTAAAAGGAAAAAGAGACGGCTGAGTCAGATCGCCACTATGTCTCGGGGCCAGGTCCATCAAATCACTCTCAATCAACCGTTACCGATCATACTGGAAATTGGGGGGACAGCCGAAGGAACCCTTCATCATTCATAAACAGTCCAATCATCACACCGCTAGCCGGAATACGTTGCTCACACCACTTGTTCGCCCTGTTGCTGATGGACTCGTTCTATCGCGCGGCGAATGCGGTTTCGGAACCTGCGTAGCTGGCCGCAGCCGGCAGCGATGGCCCTGCCCTTGAAGTGCATGACCTGATTGCGAAGATGAGAGGGCCAAACTCGCTTGTACTGTTGGCGCTTGGCGGTTTGATGATGCTGCGCGGCCGTCGGATCATGTGATTGGGAAGGGAATACTCAAATCACCGGAAAATCAACTGCAGAGTGTGGTATGCCTGCCAAAGCCCAACACGCTCGAATGCATAACGTATCACTCGTGCTTCTGTAAGAATTGCGGTGTGGCGTTAACATGGTTTCACTCAGGCAGGAACCGTTCCGGCCCAGGGATCAAATGAAAATCCCAGAGGAGACGTTTCATGAAAATGGATCGAATCGGGTTGATTGTGGCAATCGGTGTGATCGCTTGCAGTACCGCGTCATTCACCTGCGCTGAAGAACCCATCCAGCCGGTGTTTGCCCAGTACATGGAAGAACTTGACGTGTGGAAAAGCCAGTTCACTTTTTTCCGCAGTGACAAGGGAGAACTGGTGCTGATTGGTTCCGGCGGCCCCGAGGGCAGCGCGATCGCCAGCAACGACGAGGGGCGAACCTGGCACGATTGGGCAGGTGGGGATACCTGGCCGAGCATCGGCGTCAGTGCCATCGCCCGGCGCGGTAACGATTTGTTTATTCATCCTGATTCCGATGACCTGCGCGTCTATCACTCCAAAGACCTGGGCAAGACATGGAACGATGGCCACCCATTAATGCAATGGCCAAAACATGTTCCCGTCCCTAACGGGCCCAAGAGAGGCGCGTTGTTGTGGAGCACACCGGGCGATCGCATCGTGATTCATCCGGAAGGCCATTTGGTCATATCGGTTGAATTCTTACTCGGCGGTGAGGGGAGCGGGCCGGAACTGCTCGGCACCATGATTAGCGAAGACGACGGTGTGACGTGGCGATGTTATGAGTTGTTCGGTCCGCCGCGGGGCTATCGCGATCGGCCGTCCGGTTTCGGTGAACCCAAGCCGGTGCTGCTATCCGATGGGCGCATGTGGATGGTCTTTCGGACTTCCCAAGGGCACCTGTGGCAGGCCTTTTCCGAAGATGGCGGGCGGACATGGGGTGAGCCGTCGTCCACGGGCCTAGTCTCACCGCTGGCGCCGTTGCATGCGCAGCGTGTGMCCGGCAGGGATACCGTGGTGGTCGTTTTTAGTAATGCCAAGCCCACGGAGTCGACCGYTTGGCGTGNNANGAACTACAACTTCTGGTTTCCGCGTGGTCCGATGGTCTTTGYCGTCAGYCACGATCATTGCAARACRTGGAGTCGGCCGGTGATCGTCACCGAAACCGMGGGCTATATGCGCAATATATTCTTTTCCGATAAAGAAATGTTCATCAACTACGAAGAAGGCACCTCCCTCGAACATTGGACGAAAGGATTTACCTATCGGCCCAAGTTGATAATTTATGACCTCAAGGATGTGTTGGCGTTGCAGCCGGAAGAACTGCAGCTGGAAGAATAGTCTGCTGCGTTCGACCTCTGGAACCTTCTGGTGGATCTTGCCGGATCAACGCTGTCCAAGTTGTTAGGGGGGCATTGCGGCTTGGACAACACCGCATGCGAAAGCGATGCCGCCATCTTGTTGTAGAGAAAAAGAAGATGTTTCCAAATGAGCATGACGGGTATTTTTTCTACCAAGTCTGCAAGTTTGATTCCAGAGGATACGACCCTTGTGAATCAGGGGATGACTTTACTGAGGTCCACCACCTAGTGCCGCTGCATTCAAGGGAACAGTTCCACGGAACCGCGTTGAGTGATCTGCTGTTTGTCTACAGAAACTGCCATCGCATGATTCATCGTTCAAGCGATGCAGATAAGAACGTTTCAATTTTACAGGAACACTTTGGGGCAGCATCGGTTGCGCCTCCTTGTCGCCCCGCACCGATCACGGATCACTGGCCCCCATGCCAACCGTCTTAAACGAACGCCCGACACCCCGGGCCAGTAACCTGATCCTGTTGACGGCGATCCTATGGGGCGGCAATTCCGTATCGATCAAGATCGCTCTTCTGGGCATACCCCCACTGGGGTTGGCCGGTGTTCGTTTCCTGATCGGTGGTCTGGTGGTGCTTGCGTGTGCTGTTGCCGGCAACGTTTCGCTGCGACTGGCGAGGGGTGAACACGGGGCGCTGGGCCGGCTCGTGTTCCTGTTCCTTGCCCAGATCATTCTCCTTAACGAGGGCACGCACCACACTCTGGCCGCTCGCTCCACTGTGCTGATCAGCGTTTACCCGTTCTTCACCGCACTCTTTGCGCATCTATTTATTCCCGGTGATCGCCTAAGCCGCCTGAAGATCTTAGGTATGATGCTGTCGTTTGCCGGCATCGTCCTGATCTTTGCTGAATCCCTGCAACTGGGTGAGCTTACCCATATCCCCGGTGATCTGATGGTCCTGATCAGCGGGGTCCTGTTGGGAGCGCGTCAGGTTTATACCAAACGGCTCACGCAAGGTATCCACCCGTACAAGTTGCTGGTCTGGCAGTCGGCATTGAGCTTGCCCGTTTTCGGCCTGCTCGCCGGCTTGTTCGAGCGGGACGAGACATATCGGCTCACGGTCAATATCGTCACCGCGATCCTTTAT
>NVRO01000141.1 GCA_002400895.1 Planctomycetota bacterium | reverse complement strand
TCGGCCTCGGCGGCAATCTCGATCATCGCCGCGGCGAAAGCATCCAGAGTCCCCTTGGATTCAGTCTCGGTTGGTTCCACCATAATCGCTTCGTTGACCACCAGCGGGAAATACACCGTGGGCGGGTGGTAGCCCTTTTCAATCAGGCGCTTGGCAATATCAATGGTGTGAATGTCCTGTTCGCGCATGGCTTTGGTCGGCCGCGCAACGAATTCGTGCATGCATACCTGGTCGTAGGCGATTCGCCAATCATTCTGAACTTTTACTCGCAAGTAGTTGGCGTTGATTACGGCATTTTCGGCAATCCGGCGCAAGCCATCACTCCCAAGTCTACGGATGTAAGCCCATGCTCGCAGGAGTACTCCGAAGTTGCCGTGGAAACCGCGAACACGACCGATGGCGGAGTCAGTGTTTTCCAGGCGGTAGCCGGATTCTTCCCTTACCACTCGCGGATTGGGAAGGTATTTGCCAAGTTCTTCGGTCACGCAGATCGGACCGGCACCCGGGCCGCCGCCACCGTGAGGGGTGGAGAAGGTCTTGTGCAAGTTCAGGTGCATCATGTCGACTCCGAAATCGCCGGGGCGGGTAATCCCCACAATCGCATTGAAGTTGGCGCCGTCGAGGTAGACTTTGCCGCCCACTTGATGGATTGCTTCACAAATATCACCAATCTGCTCCTCGAATAACCCGAGGGTGTTGGGGTTGGTAATCATCAATCCGGCAGTGTCATCACCAATGTGGGCGCGCAGGTCTTCGACGTCGAGCAACCCGGAACCGGAAGATTTGATGGTGAATACCTTGAATCCTGCCAATGCGCAGGAGGCCGGGTTGGTGCCGTGAGCACTATCCGGAATCAGGATGGTACGGCGATTGGTTTCGCCTTTTGCATCCAGCCATGCTCGCAGCACCATCAGTGCCGACAGCTCGCCCTGGGCACCAGCGGCGGGATGCAAACTGACTTGAGGTAGTCCGGTGCATTCGGCCAAATCCTGTTGCAGTTGGTGCATTAAAGCCAGTGCGCCTTGAACTTCACCATCGTCCTGCCATGGATGCAGACCGTTCCAATTAGGGTTTGCAGCAATCGTCTCATGGATTGCGGGGTTGTACTTCATGGTGCACGAGCCAAGCGGATAGAACTCGCTGGTAATCGCGTAATTCTTCTGGCTTAAACGGGTGAAGTGGCGCACCAGGTCAAGTTCGCCGATTTCGGGCCAGGCCACCGCTTCGCTGCGCAATTCATTTTGCGGCAAACCGGTGCGCGCGGCATCAAGCTCGGCGCCGGAGGTGCGCCAACAGCGCCGTCCTGGGGAAGATTCTTCTATCAGTAGGGGAACGTGATGGTTGTTCACCGGCTCATCTCCATGCTGAAGCAATCTGCGGCAATCGAACACAGCCGCTTGATGTCATCGGTTGAAATCCGTTCGGTACAGGCGAGGGTGAACACACCATCGAATTGGGTGTACCAGCGATTGACCGGCAAGACTCCGTGAATCCCTGCTGTTGCCAGTGMSGACTTGAAGCGGGCGACTGCTGGAGCGCCACCRGCAGCGCGGAAGGCTGCTTCATTGAAGAAGGCGCGCTCTCTGAAAGCCAGCTCGATGCCATCGATTTGTTCCAGTCCGTCTGCCAATTCGAGCATCCGTTGGCGCGACACGCAGGCAACTTCTTCCAGTCCTTTGGGACCAAGTGCGGCCATGTGCATGCAACCACGCAAGGCCATCARRGCGTTGTTRGTGCAAATGTTGGAGGTCGCCTTTTCGCGGCGAATGTGTTGCTCGCGAGTTTGAAAAGCGAGGGTGTAAGCMGGACGACCTTCAGTGTCGATTGATTTTCCAACCAGACGACCGGGCATCTTGCGCACCAGCTTGTGGCGGGTGGCAAAGAAGCCGAAGTGTGGTCCGCCGAAGGCCATTGGCACACCCAAAGTCTGTCCATCGCCAACCACAATGTCGAACCCAGCTTCACCCGGCGAACGCAGTAAACCCATTGCAATCGGATTTATTGACGCCACCGCCAGGGAGCCGGTTTCCTGACACATAGCGGTGACCGAATCCAGATTTTCAATACATCCGAGGAAGTTCGGTTGCTGCACCAGCACTGCTGCGGTATCGCTGTCGACCGACCCGGTCCAATCGGTGMYCCYRKMANNNARAGGCGMKWSKANAWTYTNNCARGMYCCKSATGTCTCAGGTAGGTATTGATGGTTTCCCGTGCCTCCGGGTGAACACCGGCCGACACTGCCACCTTGCGGCGGCGAGTCTGTCCTATTGCCATCAACATTGCCTCGGCGCAGGCGGAAGCTCCGTCATACATTGAGGCATTGGCCACTTCCATCCCGCACAAGGCGGCAATCATCGATTGAAATTCGAAGATGGCCTGAAGGGTGCCCTGGGAGCACTCCGGTTGGTAGGGAGTGTAAGAAGTCATGAACTCACCGCGTGCAGCGATGTAGTCAATCAGAGCCGGCCACCCGTGGTTGTAGCTTCCGCCGCCGAGGAAGCAGGCTCCACTTCCCGCTGGCCGATTCCAGGAAGATTGTTCCCCTGCCAGGTCCAGAAGTTCCTGTTCGGTGAGCCCGCGATCAATGTTCAATTGACCCTGCAATCGATACGCCGCCGGAATACAGGTGAACAATTCCTCCACCGACTTGGCGCCAATCTCCTGCAGCATTGCCGCACGGTCGGCGTCACTGTTTTGTATGTATGGCATTTATTTAGCTGATTGAATCAACCAGGCCTTGGTAGCTGTTTGCATCATGCAAGCCGTCGAGGGGATTATTGGTGGTGACTTTTACTTTCAACAACCAACCTTTTTCGAAGGGGTCGCCGTGTAGGGTGTCCAATTGGTCGGCAAGATCCGAATTGACTTCGACAACTTCGCCACTGACCGGCGCATTGAGGTCGGACACTGCCTTGACTGATTCGACTTCACCAAATGATTCGCCTCGCTGCAGTTCGCGGCCAGTTTCGGGAAGATCGAGGTAGACCAACTCGCCAAGTTGATCGATGGCAAAATCGGTGATGCCGACGGTGACAATGTCGCAGTCAAGCTTTGCCCATTCATGGCTTTGAAGGTAGGAGCGGTCGTCTGGACGCATGAT
>NVRO01000140.1 GCA_002400895.1 Planctomycetota bacterium | reverse complement strand
GTTTGAACCATAGCCGAGCAGGCCGTGAGCTTCGGCTTCGGCGCCGATGTCAAAACCGCTGACATCCTGCAGCCAAACCATCGGAATCCCGTCGGAGTTGCAGGCGCGGGAAAAGGCTGAACACTTGGCGATTCCCTGGCGATACAAAATTCCACCGGGATTGAGTTTGCCACGCTGTTCGGGGTCGTCGATCGGGCCCTGAACGTTGGCAATAAAACCGCAATAAAGACCATTTACCCGTCCTATACCGCAGAGGATTTCCTTGCCACGGTTGGGAAGTACTTCCCAGAACATTGATCGGTCGACCAGACGCGCCACCACTTCCCTTACATCGTAAAAAGTTCGGTGGTCGGGGGGGAACAGGGAATCAAGTTCACTTGCCGGATGAGCAGGAGCAGCAGATTCAACGCCACCGCGGCGGAAGTCGGCACCACAGTTGGCAGTACGCGCGACTTCTGCGCGGATGGCAGTGATGCAGGCGTGGTCATCAGGTACGCGTTCGTCGGCACAGCCGGATTTGTGTACATGAACTTCGGGACCGCCAATGCCCAGTGAAGTCAGCTGTTGTGATTTGGCGCCTTTGATCAGGGCGGCACCGGCAATCACCATGTACGCTTGCTCGGTCATGTAAACGCGGTCCGAAATAATCGGCATGTAGCCGCCACCGGCAATGCAGTCGCCGAAAACCCCGGCGATTTGCGGAACGCCCTGAGCTGAAAGCTCACTATTCTTCTTGAAGATATGGCCCGCGCCGGTGCGTCCGGGGAATGAACGGGATTGTTCCGGCAGGAACAAGCCGGAACAATCGACCAGATAAACCACCGGCACCCGCAGGCGCATGGCAATTTCCTGGGCCCGTTCAATCTTCTCTGGGGTCTGCGGCCACCACGATCCCGAGGCCACGGTGTTGTCGTTGGCGATTACCATTACCCACCGATTTTCAACCTTGGTCATGGCGGTAATCACCCCGGCTCCCGGGGATTTCATCGACCTACCAGCCTGGTCAAAATTGACTCCCCAATTGACAAAGGTTCCGAGTGCATGAACCGGCGCGTCTTCGTCCTTGAGTTCGGCTAGCCTTTCCCAGGCAGTCAGTTTGCCCTTCTGATGAACGCGCTCCACGTACTTTTCGCCCCACCCGGATCTGACTTCTGCCCGACGGGAGGAAAGCAGCTTTGCTTTTACCTCAAGAAACTCGCTGTTGCGTGCAACTTCCGCGGCTTCCAGAAAGTCTTCGCGTGCAGTGCCGAGCGGATGGAGGGGGACGTGAGCCATTTCCCTCTCAATCTAGCGTTGCGGAGGGCCAGTATTCACTGCCGAGCATCATCATGGACGGGGAAATACCGTCCATCTTGCAACATCATTTTCCTCACTGGAACTACTCGGCGAGGTGTATCCCAAGGCATCCAGGAAAGCGAGTTCCTCGGCGGTGTGTGGCGGTGCACGACATACCGCTGCTGAGGAAACGGTCAACTGGCTGGCTGCCGCCTCGTTGTAGTCGAAGTCCCGGCGGAATCGCTCAAGGGCGATTGCAACTCGAGTATCCGCGAGTGGTAACGGATGGTTCTCGCCGGGGTCGGACCGCAAGTCGTAAACCAGGGTCGCATCCGCCCCGGTAATCGGATGTTTCGCCAAGTGCAGTTCCCCACTGTCCTGATTGGGGATTAACCAGCGCAATACGCTGAATTCCTGGTCGCGCCAGGCGTCACGAATATTGGTGCCACTGCGAGAGATTATTTGCAGGCGGGAAATTGTTCCCGTTGCTACACCAGTGCCAGTGCTCCGGGTATCTCCACTTGCAGTAGAGGTGATGCCTTGAGCCCATAAGGCTGACAAGCTCCCGGCAGTTCCGTCAGCCAGTGGCTCCAGGCCGAGCAAATCCAGAATGGTGTTGGCGAGGTTCTGAATTCCGACCACGTTGTCGACACGAACCCCGCCGGTGCCGTTCACGTTGGAGGCGGGCTTGATGATCATCGGGATACGCAACAACTCCTGGTGCAGGGTGCGGGCGTGGGTGATTCCGCCGTGTTCGAAAAACTCTTCGCCATGGTCGGAGACAATTACCACCACGGTGTTGTCCCACAAATCATGCTCCTGCAGATACCCGAACAAACGTCCCAGTTGGCGGTCGACCAGGTGTATTTCACCGTCATACATCGCGCGGATGTGGGCGAGGTCGCGTTCCCCGACCGCGCGCTCTCGTCGCGCACCCAAAACCGCACGCTCGGTCCAGTCGCGGCCGTCCCATTGGCCCTGATAATCGGGGTCAAAGTCTCTGGCCAATTGGGGGTCGACAAGTTCGGGCAGGTAGTCATGATGCACATCGAAGTAGTGTGCGAAAAGAAAAAATGGTGGTTGATCCGGGCCCGATGATTCCGCCAGCATTTCCAGAGCGCGGTCGGTTACCCGCTCACCACTGGCGTCATAGCGCAACACGATTTTCCTCAATCGAGCCAGGCGTTTACTGGTCCATTCAATGCCGGGTGAAAGCGCATCGAGTCTTTGTTGCTCGGATTTAACCAGCTCCGAACTGGTATTGGCATCAAGCATGGCAGATGAGTAGYGCTTGAAGCCGCGGTCGAATCCATGGCGGGGGTCGAGAAAGCCGCCACTGTAGACACCGAAGGTACTCCAACCATTCCGTTGCAATGTTTCCGCCAGCACATGATGCTGCGGATCAATCCTGCGGTCAGCGGTTTCAACCCCGTGACCACGGTCATCCATACCGGTCATCAGCGCAGCGTGGGAGGGCAGAGTCCAGGAGCTTGTACTAAAGGCGTTTTCAAACACCACGCCTGCGGCGGCCACTGCATCGATGTTGGGGGATACTTGCAGGTCGKGAGCAAATTCTGGTTGGTGTCCATAACAACCCAGGCGGTCCTGCCGCAATGAGTCAATCGAAATAATTACTACGTTGCTCTTGGCTAGCGGTGGCTCTTCCTGCTGGCTACATCCAATCAGCCCGAGCAGGGGGAAAATTAAAATTCGCGAGTCAACCATAGGGTGTCATATTTGCCAGCTTGAAAATCAGGGTGGGCGAGGATCTTGCGATGAAGCGCGGCAGTGGTCGGAACCCCCACGATCTGGGCCGAGCCAAGAGCAGC
>NVRO01000139.1 GCA_002400895.1 Planctomycetota bacterium | reverse complement strand
CTGCTCGGCGGCGTTCTGGGCTCGCTCAGCGCCGGTGCGCTTGCGCTCCGCCTCGCGGAGTTGCCTGGAGAGGTGTTCAGGCGTCGCATCCTGCAGAGCCGTCGCCGCCGCCGCTCTGGTCTCCACCGCCTGCTCGTGTGCGCTACGCGCCTCGGCGAGCCGGTCGGCGTGGATGTTCGCCTCGGTCTGCGCTGAGGAGAGCTTGCTACGCGCCGCCTTCACCCGGTTGTCGGTCTGCTCGAACAGTCCCTCCGCCCGCTTCACGTCCTCCTGCCACTGGCGCATCTTGAGCGAGTGGTCGTCGTTGGTCAGGTTCGAGATGCGAGCGCGCAGTTCCTGCTCGTTGCGCCTGAGTTCGGTGAGCGCCGCATCTGTCGTCTCGGAGACCAGACGCAGGCGCTCGACCTCCTGCTCGCAGCGACCGACCTCGGCCACGCCGGGCAACCGGCCGCCGAACTGCGGGCGTCGCCCGCGGGTATGGCCGCCGATCATCGCGCCGCTGCCATCGACGACGCTGCCGTCGAGCGTCACCATGCGCACTCCACCCATGTGGCGGCGTGCCACATCCATGTTGTCGACGATGAGCGTGTCGCGCACCGCGTTGATCACGGCCGCCTCGATCGATTCGTCGTACTCGAGCAGTTCCGAGGCGAAGCCCACCACACCGGGTTGCCGCGCCACCATCAGCGCCTTGCCCTGCGGACGCCGTGTCGTGAGCTTGTTGAGCGGCAGGAAGGTCGCCCTGCCCGCCCGGTTGCTGCGCAGCCAGGTGATGCACCTGTCCGCCACCTCGTCGTTGGAGACGACGATGCTGTTCATGCCTCCACCCATCGCGTAGGCGAGCGCCACCTCGTGCGCCTGATCCTTGGGCGCACACAGTTCGCTGAGCGAGCCAAGAATGCCTTGGATCTCGCGTGAATCCCTGAGTTGGATGATTGCCTGCACGGCCTGAGCCATGCTCGCCCGGGCACCTGAGCGGTTCTCGAGTTCTCCGCGGGCGCGGGCGAGTACAGTCTCGGCTGCGCGCAGAGCTTCGCGGCATCGTTCAGCGTCTTCGAGCAGTTGTCGCTCCTGTCGCTGGAGTCGGCTGACCTCGGCGCCGAGAGCCTCGCGGTCCTGGGCGGGCGCCTCCTCCTCGAGGTCCTCTCCCTGCAGCAGCAGATCATCGCGGGCGAGCCGGTTCTCCTGCAACTCCTCTTCGAGCGTAGCCAACTGCTCGTGGATCAGTTCGACCTGTGAACTGGCGCGATCCGCCTCAAGTTGGACCTCCGTCAATTCGTCGGCCAGTTCRCCRACCTGTTCGGTCGCCTTGCCGAACSCYCGGTTGAGYGCGTGCGTCTCCTTGTCRCCWGAATCGAGSGCGKCACGCGCCTCCTCNTYYNTGRAGAGCCGACTCYTCGTTGTCCTTCTGCACCTGCACMAGCGTATCGCGCGCCTCTGCCAATGCCGTCTCGTGMTCCTCCTGCGCGCCMCKRGCWTCCTGTAACTCGGTTTCGAGCACMSCYGCTTCGCGCWCGCAGTCCTCGATGTCCCGCTCGTGRTCGRTCACCCGGTCCYTGAGCGTMCCGACGAGCACCTCCAGYCGGCGCARYTCCTCCAGYARYTTGCGGTCATCGTCGCCGACGACCTCGTYCAACTGSCGCTGGACCTCGACGATCGCCTTGTCCAACTCGTGTGATTCCTTCTCKCCGGMCTCGAGHTCAYCGCCYAGAAYCTCCAGGCGCTCGATGTAGTTSGTGCGCTCGTCGCTGACCAGTTCGATCTCCTCGAARCGGCTGCGATGCTGCGAGTGYAGCAGCACTCGCCGCGCGTTCTCCARCGATTCCTGCARCTCACGGTGCTTGAGCGCCTGYTTGCGCTCCTTGGAGAGTGTCTTGATGCGSRYRCTGAGTTCCTCCTSGAGCACCCCGATGCGCTCGAGATAATCCTCGACCTTCGCCTGCTGCTTGCCRGCCTTGCGCAGTTCGTCGTCATAGGCGGTKACTCCCGCGACGTCCTCGAGCACCCGCCGACGTKCCCTTCCGGWCATGRTGGCGAGYWGSGTSACATCRCCCTGGAGCACGATGTTGTAGCCGTCTCCGCGGGMACCGGCCTCGGTGAGCAGCCTGCGGAATTCGGTGGCGGAGGAGGGGCGGTCGTTGAGGTGRTAGGMGGAGTTGATGTTGTCCTTGCGYCCGAGYTTGATCGTCCGCGTGAGYCGCACTTCRTCGGCATCCAMCTTCAGACGCCGCCGCCCACCGTTGCGCGAACTGTTGCTGAACACGAGGGTCGCCTTGCAGAACTTGGCAGCCCTGCCCTTCTCCCCGCCGTTGTAGATCAGTTGCTTGAGGTTCTGCGCGCGCAGGCTCTTCGAWGACTTCGGGCCGAGYACGAACTGGATGGCATCRCCGATGTTCGACTTRCCGCTCCCGTTCGGTCCCGTCACGGCGGTGAARCCTTCCTCCAGRGGTATCGTCACCTCRCCTTTGAACGACTTGAAGTTCTCGAGTTCAAGTGCCARCAGGTGCATGTCCCATCCCTCGTGCATCGGGTCAGCGACCCGACCCCAGAACTGACCGCCGCTTTCAAGGCAATATAAAAGATAGTGGAAGTCCACCCGCGCGGGTGCGATTTGAGAACAGTCGTTTCAGCGCCACGTGGCCCGTTCTAGAGATGGACGGAGATTATCCGACGAACCTTCGCGAGGCGGCTGTTCGCCGAATGAGACGACCGCTCTCAGGCCAACTCTCCGGAGAAGTCGCACATTTGGCATCCCTGGCCACTGCAGTAGTGGCATTTGCGCCCCACTCGCATGCTGTCGAGTTCGCTGCTCGTCCCGATCTGGAAGATGTCCTCGTACTCGTCCAGTCTCAAGGAGGCTCTGAGGTCACCCACCGTCGGTGGTCCACCATCCTGCTTGCGCCGCTCGATCGATCCCTTCCATTGGGAGGAGCCACCCGGTCGTTCCCATGGTTCAACGAATCTATCCGGAGCCTCGCCGATGCTCTTCAGCCGACGCAGGCTCTTGCGGATCGCGTGCGCGCCGAAACCGATCAGCAGCACATCGACCAGCAGCGAGGGCAGGGGAAGGCCGAACACCGCCTCCCAATCGAGTTGTGAGCCGTCGCCGGTGAGCATGCCGA
>NVRO01000138.1 GCA_002400895.1 Planctomycetota bacterium | reverse complement strand
AGCTGGCGGCGTGACGGGGACGATTATGTCAGCTCCAGACAACGTTGGAGTAAAAGAAAATGTTAATTTTGTTGAGGCCTGGGGACTCCCCATATTCTTCTTTCTGGTCTTAATTATGTTCGATTACTTTGCAAGCAAGAGATACGGGAATTTCAGTGATGAGATTATGGACCAATGGAAAGAGGACAAGATTCAATTCATGAAGATGTTTACAGAAGATGTGCGCAAGAAATATGACGCAAACAATGACGGTAAGATATCTAAAGATGAATTAGAAGATGGCAACGATAAAGATTAATAAATCTGATATTGAAACTGGTTGGATTTTTGAAGTAAACGTCTCGAATGGTGATTCTACAACACATAGAGTCAACTTGACAAGAGAATATTACGAACATTTGGCATTAACGGATACAAATCCTTCAAATTTAGTGGAAGGTTCTTTCAGATTTCTGTTGGAAAGGGAACCCAAAGAAATGATATTGAGAACTTTTGACCTAAAGATAATATCTCATTATTTTCCGGAATATGAAAGAAGGATATCAGAATATATATGATTGTTTTATAAGCAAGGACTGTGTCAAGTGATTATGGTACAATACGTTTGTCAYAACTGTGACATGTCSGTCTCAGGATTGACTTGTGGAGCATGCGGTAARGAACTGGTTCATGGAACCATMACAAACGATGARGGGGCTACGGTACAYGTTTCAAAATGCCCCGGCGGGTGTGGAAAGATCAAGTCACCCATGTGCTGCGGTAATGATATGCACGACCACTAGATCTTTATTGCATCCAAGCTAACAACAGGTTCATTACCAATAACTTCAGCTGAGTGAGTAACTCCAGCTGGAACCTCTATCCAGTCTCCAGGTCCCAAATCCACAAATTCACCATACATTCCCATTCTAAAGGTACCTGACAAAACCGCATCTATCTTGGATTGTCCGTGTTTATGATCACTAAAATATGTTCCTGGGCTATAGGTATAGCTACTTACCCTATAACCCCTGTCTTCCAATTTTCGCCTTAAAGAACCCTCATTAAGAACACCATCAACAGAGGAATCCCATCTACAAACTATTACTTCGGGCATCAGAAAATACTTAGGCTATCTGAATTGGCCATTCTATCCAAGGTCTCCGTCACTAATGAATTAGGGCCTAAAACCTCCTTGGCCTTCAAATACACGCAACGAATCTCGTTTCTCTCCAGACCTTCCATGGAGGGCATAATGGTGGAACGAATCGCTCGATCAAGAGCCAATTCGGGACCATATTTCTTGACTGAATTGAAGATTGTGACCATTGAATCAATAATCATGGCGGGCCCTATCTTACGGAAAGTACGTACTCCAACTGAAATTTCATCACCTCTTTTTGGAGGTTCGTCCGGAGCCAGAAACTTAACAAGCATCTCATGGCATTTGTACATATTCCCATCCTCATCATAGAAATCAAATTTGCGACTTGGGTAATGCCTGCACTTTTCTCCAAATTTCCAAAGTTCATCACCGTCTGCTCTTTCGGGAACCAGACCCAGCTTCTTCAACTTGAAATACACGAACACCGGCATGCGGTGGTACTCATCATCTGGATCTGGAAGACCTATTTCGACAAAAGCGAAACGACGCATTAACGCAAAACCAATATTGAAAAGCGTGTTCTTATCCTGAGTATTCATCGTTCCAATAATTCTGAATTCTGGAGGCATCATGAAGGGGGCACCACCCGTTTCCTTATGTGTCAGGAGAGGCTGTTTGTCCCTATACTCAAATACTGTGAAAAGTTTACCAAAAGCCTCATCGATGTTGGCCCTGTTAAACTCGTCAATTACTAGATAGTGGGGTTTGCCTCTTTCGAGGATTGACAACTCACAGAGTTTTGCTGCTTCTGCAACATATCCATCCTTGAAATAATAACCACCGGAATCATCTGGAGATATCCCTCCAATAACGTCAAAGTTAGACCATTCGGCGTTGGCTGTGACAATGCTATAATTGGGTATCTTGCTTCCATTGGGTTGCTCAATTTCCCCACACAATTGAGTAAGTAATATATTCGCCAAGGCAGTCTTACCAGTTCCTGGCTCACCAAAGAGCATTATGTTCTTTCCTGAGGTAAGATGAGTGAGTACCTCATCAATAGTCTCCCTGGTCGTGGAATAGGCTTCAGCAATCTTATTAAAATCAACTTCATAATCAATCTCTATCGCTTGTCTGATCGTGGCAGACAGATCAACCTTGTCCATCATTGTCTTCTCGACCAGTTCAAGATCTGGAGTATGTTCCGTGCTGTGCTTCAATTCTATCTGAAATTCATCACCATACTCATCCATCAGGAATTCCATTGCAGAATCTACGCTCCACTCAGGCATTGCCTTTTGCTCCCCTGGAGAGGTTGGTGCAAAAGGGTCCTCACGATTAGGCATGGCCGCGTCGTATGCAGCAGACATCTGTCTTAGTTTCTGTGAACCAAACTTGTAACTCAACCAGAAACCAATGGCCGTAACCAAGGCCGCCAATACAAGATTAAATTGTTCATCCCTATCCCTTGGCCACTCGACATCGTTTCCACCTATTACTATCGGTGCAAGGAAGGTCGCAAAAAGTGCAAATATACCAACCGCAAAAATGGCAAAGTAAGCTACACCCATTGAACCAGGTTCCCCACTTCTCTTTCTGTAGAACGAAACCATACCCACCGTAGTGATACCAAGGGCCATCACTGTGAGGGTGGTATCATTCTCATCCATACCCAGACCACCATCTTCACTGGTGACTACATTGTACGCCAGGATAAGGAACTGAAGCAACAAACCTGATATTATCATCGAAAAATACTTGGCTTCGACAACATCGTTGATCTTCGTATTGGAAATCAGCCAATTGCCGACTCCTGCAAATAAAAAGGTGGCAGCCATCAACAGAATCATGTTATCCCCACTGCCCATATCTAGAGGTACTGCAGACAAAGAGCCATACCCCATCTGTTGACATTCCGTCTGTAATTCTTCCTCCACATTGAAATTCAAGTCCAGAAGTTCAGACTTGCTTAACTCATCAACACAAATCGAATAAGGACCTAATGAATAATTGTAAAAGATTGAAGACAGAAGTAATGCTGCTGCAATTATAAAACTTCTTGTTACAGAA
>NVRO01000137.1 GCA_002400895.1 Planctomycetota bacterium | reverse complement strand
ACAACTACTCGACGAGCCGAGCCTGTTCAAGAACCGCGAGGTTCTGCACCACGGTTTCACCCCCAGCGCGCTGCCGCGCCGCGAGCGTGAGATTAAGACGCTCGTCCATAACTTAGTGGAGGCTCTCCAAGGTCAGATCCCCTCGAACATGCTCCTCTACGGACAGCCCGGCTCAGGCAAGACAGCGGTGACCCGATTCGTCTCCCAGCAGTTGTTAGCCAGAGGGGCCGTACTCGGACGGTCAGTACACGTGGTCGAGGTCAATTGCTGCACTGTCGACACGAAGTACAGGGTACTGGCGCAGATCGGCAACTCACTCACGCGCAAGGGGCAGAGCGCCATTCCATTCACCGGCTGGCCGACCGACAAGGTTCTCGAACGTCTGAAGGAGAACATGGATGCCTTGGGCGGGGTACACGTGATCGTGCTCGACGAGGTGGACCATCTGGTGCAGAAGAGCGGTGACGGCGTCCTCTATGCGCTGACGAGCCTGAACTACGGGCTGCGTAACTCTCGCTGCTGCATCATCGGCATCACCAACGACCTCCTGTTTCCCGACATGCTCGACGCCCGCGTCGCCTCCCGCCTCGGATCGGAGGATCTGGTGTTCGCCCCGTACAACGCCGCCCAGATCGAGGACGTGCTGAGCGCGCGAGCCAAAGAAGGAATCAAGGAAGGAGTGCTCGATGACGGCATCATCGAACTGTGCGCAGCGCTGTCAGCGCAGGAGCATGGGGACGCGCGGCGGGCGCTGGACCTGCTGCGTATCTCGGTGCAGAAGGCAGAGCACGACGACAGTGAGAAAGTGAATGTGCAGCACGTGCGCTTGGCGCAGAACCAACTCGAGTTCGACCAGATCACTCCTGTGATCGCCACCCTGACGGCACATCAGAAACTTGTGCTGTACAGCGTCCTGTTGAACGAGCGCAATGGCCTGAGCAACGTTTCCACCGGTGAGGTGTACACGGTTTACCAGATGACCTGTGCCCACGCAGGATTGAGCCCGCTGACCTCCAGAAGGGTGTCCGACCTCATCCTCATCCTGGACACCCTGAACCTCGTCACTGCCAAGACCATCAGCCTCGGAAGAGAAGGTAGGAGCAAGCGCATCAACTCCTGTATCCCTGATATGGTCGACCCGATCAAGGTGATGCTTGAAGCCGACGATTCGGTCAAGCCCGCCATCGAGGCTCAATACAAGCTCCAGTCCCGACTCGGTTGATGTGTCGGACTTTCGGCGGCCTGACTTCGCTCACAGAGCACCACTCACTCCTGAGAATCGTTAAGACGGCCTCACAGGTCGCCGGCAGTGATGGGCGACGACGATTCCGGCGACACCGACGCGCTGCAGATGTTCACGGGCTGGCTGAAGTCTCCCGGCAAGGGCTTCTCGCAGTTGGTGTTCGGGCTCGGGGTCTGGGGCATCGCCTTGGGCATCATCAACCTCGTGTGGGGCGCGGTGGTGATGGGTGAGCGCAAGGTGATCTGGGCCGGCTGGCTGACAATGGGCAAGCTGTGGGAAGAGCCCTACACGGAATTCGAAGGAATCTCCGCATCATTCAGGCCATACTCGGACACGGTGTTCATGGCGATGGGTGTGGTCGCGCTGCTGTGGGGTGCTCACGGGATCAACCAACGATTCGAAGGGGGTTTCCGAGGGTGGCTCAGGGGGCTGGCCTCCGACTCCATCTGGACGAGCCTCGTCTCGTCTGAAGGGAAGGGGGGTTGGACGATGACCTTCTCGGCCTGGTGCCTGCTGGCCGGCTTCGGCTTCTACCTCTGGTGGGGAATCGTGTACTGGGGCTGGGTTGACATCGGTGTCTACGCTGTCAGCGCGCCGCTGCTCGCGTTCGGGTTCGCGCTGCGTTTCGCGGCGTACGCAGAGGCGGCGGAATCTGCCGACGCTTCTGATTGAAGTTCACTTCTTGGCGAACAGGCGGCGGTGCCCGTTTCTGCCAAGAACTGCGTCCATGCAGCCCTCGAACGCACCCATCCAGAGGGCACAACTCCACAGAACGTGAATTCGAAATGCGATCAGTGCGACGAGAAAGCAACTCGCCATGACGATCCAGAACGGTGCCATCGTCGCAGTGAAGTCGTCTGCTGGTCCGAACAGCAGGAACGAACTGCACACGAACAGCACGACGGGCAGCAGGGGAGCGATGACCTTCGCATCAATCGTGAAATCGTGTTTCACTCCTCGATATCCTCTGACGATCCTAACGTGTGCGCGCGCGTCCCGCCTTCGCTTGGACAGGAACTGCAGCAGTGATGCTTCGGCTACGTGGTTGACGACGGCATCAGCAACGTAACGAATCCCACCTCCTGATTCGAGGATGCGCATCGAGACCTCCATGTCCTCGGCGTGATACCACGACGGATCGAATCCGCCCCTCGCAACTAGATTCTCTCTCCTGAACATGGAACATGGTCCATTGGCAAGAGTGGCCTGTTCAGCCCGATCGGCATACTTGGATGCGATCATCCCTGCCCTCAACTTGCTGACCGAGGTTCTGCCCTCATCGAAAACGGCTCGACCGGTGACAGCTTCAACTCCATCGCTGGATGCCATCATCACAGATATCCAGTCGGGTTCCGCTCGGCAGTCGATGTCCGTGATCGCAACCCAATCTCCCTCGGCTGCTTCCAACGCGAGGTTCCTGCCAGCGGAGAGTCCGAGGGGCTTCTGGGTCAGGACTCGAATCGGGATGCCGTTGGATTCAGGACGCTCTGCTTCAGGGTCGTGCCACTCCTGCAAGACCTCGGTTCCGCCATCGGACGAGCCGTCGTCGACGGCGATGATCTCCAGCGGCCTGTATGACTGCGCAGCGAGTGCGGCCATGCAGTC
Source organism: Planctomycetota bacterium (assembly GCA_002400895.1). The sequence continues at coordinate 358 of NVRO01000137.1, read as the reverse complement.
GTCGATCCACTGCGCCCCATCGCGGACACACACAGTCACGCTCACGAGCGGCTCGCTCACTCGCCCACCTCGGTGGTGAACAGGTCCAGAAGTCCCCGCGCGCGCGCCTTGGCCGCCTCATCGGTGATGCGCAGAACCACCCCTTTCCCGGGTTGGCCGTACAGGATGACGCTCCCCAGCGGTGCGAGCAGATGGACGACGATCGGTGCCAGGTCCTCCTCGCCCTCGACCTCCAGCAGGGTGCTCCCATGATTCACCAGAGCCTCCCTGACCTTTCGCTTCAGGTCGGGGGTGAGCAATCCAGCCGGATTCACGCAGGTGAGATGATGGTCGAACTCAGCAGGGTCGATTGAGCCGG
>NVRO01000002.1 GCA_002400895.1 Planctomycetota bacterium | reverse complement strand
TGTGCGGCGCCGCGACTAAAGGGTTGCAAGCACCAGGCATTCGGGTTGGCTGGGTGGTGGCTGCCAAGCGCCACATTGAAACTCTGGGCAACTTTGCCTCCTTTGGCATGGGGGGCGTTTCTCACCCATCCCAGAATTTTGCAGTCAAGCTGTTGGAGCCCGAACGCCTTGCTCTTGCTCGCCGTGCGGTACCTGACTACTACCAAGACCAGCGTGATCGCTACGGTGAGGCGTTTGTGAACCTCGGTTTGACTCTCCATTCAGGAAAAGGAGGTTTCTACCACTGGTGCGAACTTGCGGATGGTTTGACCGCGGCCGAACTCAACCGCAGCTTGTTTTCATCCGGTGCTGCAATCCTGCAGGGACCCGACTGTGACATGAGCCGGGGTGGTGATTCATCTCCGCTCAAGTCGTTCTTTCGCTTCTCCTTCGGTCCGCTTGAATACGAATCATTTGAGCAGGATATTTCCTTGCTGCGAAGGACACTGGAGTCAATGACCAGCGTATCGAGATAGGGGAGTGGGAGAAAAACTAAACTGGATACCGGGGGTATTGGCCGCGACCTGTCTGGCTGCCGTGGCCCTGGAACTTGCCGCAATGCCGCTGTTTCGTGAACAGCTCCATTTTGGCGCGCTGTTACTGGTCATTCTGATCGGGATGTTATTGCGGATTATTTTKCCGCTTCCGGGGTGGATGATTCCGGGAATCGAGRTGGCCAARAAACCGATTCTCCGTTGGGCGGTGGCCGGGCTCRGTTTGCGATTAACCCTCGGAGAGATTGTCGACATTGGTTTGCCAGCTTTGCTGGTGGTMTCCGTCAGTACCTTGCTCGCTCTTAAAGCGGGATGGTGGTTAGCCAAAAAGATGGGATTGCCACGTGACATGGGAATCCTGCTCGGGGTCGGTGGTGCCATTTGCGGMGCCTCTGCCATCGTTGCCGCTGACACCGTGGTCCAGGGGCGCAAGGAGGATTCGGCCATGGCAATCGGGGTCATTACCTTGCTGGGCACAATCGGTATTCTCATCTATCCGGAACTCGGTTATTGGTTCCAGCTGGACGACTTTGATTACGGAGTATGGGCTGGTGCCAGTTTGCACGAGACCGCCCAAGTGGTTGCTGCGGGAGACAGTTACAGCGCCGAGTCCAAGGAGATTGCGACCGTGGTCAAGTTGATAAGAATTTGTTGGCTGGCGCCGATCGTTTTTTGGCTCGGACGTTCGATCAACCAACGRGCCGAAAAAGATGCCAATCGGACCACTGCTGGCGCCAAGATCCCGTTGGTTCCGTGGTTCTTGGTAATGTTCGTGGTCTTTGCCGCCCTGGGTTCATCGGGGTTGCTTCCCGAACAAGGGGCTTTTGAGATCGGCAACTTGAACTCCGGAGTCAAATGGTTGATGTGCATCGGCATGGCTGGAGTAGGCCTGCAAACCAATCTGCGTGACTTGCTCAGAACTGGTAGCGTGCCATTACTGGTTGGAGTTGCGCAGTGGGCTGTGCTCGCAGGTCTTTCCCTTGGGCTTATTTCGCTCGTGTTATAGTCATTCTCCTGCATTTGTTGCCATGATTAGATTCCTATTCGCGTTGCTTCTCATGTCAGGTTTCCTGCCTGCACAGGTCGACTTGACGGAGGCCCCGGTCTCCGGGCGCCTTTATGCTCGTGATTTGGTCACCAACCAGGCAGTCGTTCCTATTTCCGGAGCTGTCACCACCCCCAACGTGAGTCGCATCCATCTCGTCGTTACCAGGGATGGCTCACCCTGGTGGAACGGTTCTGTCAACCTGAGTTACTCCGGTGGCTCTGCTCCGTTTTCATTTGCCCCTACCATCGATGCAGGATTACATGACTACGACTTTGAGTTACTCCTCGAAATTGGTGGTCAGGTTCAACAAATTGGTTTCGTTGACCGGGTCGTTTGTGGTGACGCCATCCTTATTAATGGACAGTCAAACGCCGTAGCAGCCGACTATCACGGTGAAGGGCTTGCCAACCAGTCACAATCCCGCTGGATTCGTTCCTTTGGAACTTCCGCGTTGGGTGCAATCCAGGTTGCTGCGGATTTGGATTGGCACCTGGCTGAAGGCCAGGGAATGTACAGTTCCGGGACCGTCGGAACCTGGGCGCTGCGTGCCGCACGACTATTGGTCGATACTTACCAGGTGCCGATAGCTTTGATAAATGGCGCGGTTGGTGGAACTTATTTAATGCAGCATATGCGTGATGACACCAACCCCGAAAATCTGGGCACTATTTACGGCCGACTACTCTTTCGTGCCCGCCAATCAGGCATTGACCAGAACGTCCGCGCCATGCTCTGGCATCAGGGCGAATCCGATGGGGGAACCGACCCGACCATTTATCACGCCAATTGGAGCAAGCTGAGGGACGACTGGTATCAGGACTTCCCCAGCTTGGAGCAGGTATTTATGTTTCAAATCCGTGACGGCTGTGGTGTAAACGGTATGGGTATCCGTGAGCTCCAGCGCCGCAGCTCGGACTTGTTCACGAATGTTACGGTTTTGTCATCGACGGCAATCAATGCGCACGATGGCTGTCATTTCTTTTACCAGGGGTACCGCAAAATGGGAAATTTAATGGGGGCCGCAATCGCCGTCATCCTGTATGGAGCATCGTTCCCGCCAGCGCTCGCGCCAGCCAATATCAAGGAAGCTCGGTTTACCTCATCTGCGCGCGATGAAATTGAGTTGGTTTTTCGAAATTCCAGACAAGTTTTGATTCTCGGACAAAATATCGAGGCTCATTTCAATCTCGGCGCAGGAGTATTGGAAACAGTTACATCTGCAACTGCATCAGCCGGAAAAATAACGCTCCAATTGTCGGGCAGCACGGCATCTTCCGAGGTGGCCTATGACGGGCATGTTGCCAGCGGGCCGTGGATCAGAAACCGCAAAGGGGTTGGGGCCTTTACGTTTATGGTGCCCATACTTCCTTAGATTGCTTAATACGTGCGCATTTGTCTATTGACCAACCAGGAACTTGACGCCGACCCATTTCCGGAGAATGATTGGCCTTGTGATCCTCGCCCTTTTCTGCCCGAGGCAGACTGGCATGTCGCCACTTTGACAAACAAGAAGAGCGCGCCCTTGGAAGTTGAAGCGCTTCTGGGGAAAGGATTTGATTTGTTTTTCAACCTCTGTGACGGTGCTGCAGATCAGGAAGACACACCGGGAATCGAAGTTGTCGAAATGCTCGAGAAACATGGAGTACCATTCACCGGCGCCACCTCTGATTTTTACGAGCCTTCACGACTGCAAATGAAAGATGCATGCCGGAAGGTCGGAGTTTCCACTCCAGCCGGTGTTATTGCGATTAATGAAGAAGATGTAGAGCGCGCGGCAGAGTCCTTGCGGTTCCCGCTCTTTGTCAAGCACTACAGCAGTTATGCCAGCGTGGATATAAGCCGTAATTCTCGAGTAAAAACTCCGGCAGGCCTGCGGCGCCAGGCGCGCAAGATAATGTCTCGACACGGTTCCGCCCTGATCGAGGAATATATCGAGGGCATCGAATGCACGGTTCTGGTTGCGGAGAATCCTGAAGACCAGGCTAACCCGACAACCTTTACCCCGATTCAGTACTGCTTTCCCGAGGGCGAGGATTTCAAGCACGCCAAATTGAAATGGGAGGATTTCGATGGTCTTTCCTTTTCCCCGGTTGCCGACCCCGTCCTCGATTGCAGGCTTCGTGATGAATCCGCACGATTTTTCGCCGCCCTGGGTGGTACCAGTTTCGGTCGTTGCGATATCCGCGTAGACCGTAACGGCACTCCATTCATGCTGGAGATTAATCCCAACTGCGGGGTGTTTTATCCTTCCTCTGATCCGGGCAGTGCCGACATTATCCTGGGGATGGATCCAGCCGGGCACGTTGGCTTTGTTCGTCAGTTGGTGGCAACTGCATTTGGTAGAAATTCAATCGACCAGCCTGCCCGCGGAGACGATTACTGTAACCCGAATAACCCGGGTGTCAGGACTGATTGAGCGAGCGGATAAAGCTGATGATGTCCCGTACCTGTCGATCGCTTAGCAACTCGTTCGAAAACGCGGGCATGACCGTTCCGGGAAGGCCACAGCGAATCCGCCAATAAAGGTCGAGTTCGGTATCGCCACCGTGGAATTCACCGGAGCTCAGATCTCGCGGCTTGATTAATCGCCCGATGGAATTTGGAAAGGCAGGAGCATCCTTGGCAGTTCCATCGTGACCGTGGCAAGCGGCACAATAGGTCGCAAAAAGTTCTGCCCCCGCTTTCGTTGAAGTTGGTGGCTCTTGGGGTGGAGCGGGTATCAGTTCGCCTGCCGACTCACCACTGCCACTACCAAGTTGGCGCATTGCGAGCACGTAATCTGCAAGTGCTTCCTGCTCCTGTGGTGAACACAATAATGCGGGGGGCATTCCGGCTTCGGGGATTCCGCGGCGGATAGTACGCAGGATGTCATCTCGCGAAACCACGCTATTGTCGGTGGAGACAAAGCGAAAGGGCTCGCCCCGGAAGTTGCGTGGCAGGTGCGGGGGAATTGTCAGCGCCAGTTTGCCTTCGCCATCTCCGGCAATGCCGTGGCAAGCGGCACAGTCCCGGCGATAAAGGCGTGCACCCAGCGAATGCTCTGAATCCGCCGGCAGTACCAGGTCGGTTTGTGGGGGCGCATTAACCGCAGCTGCGTACAGACTTGACGAAGTCCTGAACACCAGCCATGTTCCCACGAACAGTGCGAAGGCCAGCAGGATGCCCTTGAGGGTGGTGTTCATGCTTGTTCTTCCGAAGTTGTTGATTCCGTTTTACCGGCTGCAAGAACAAGCGTCAACCAAGAACCAATCAGAATCAACAGGCCGGCCAATAGACCCATAGCAGCCCATCCTCCCCACCACATCATCGGTTCCAGGTGGTCCTGAACTTGGGCAAAAGACCAACCACTTTTCACCATTCCCAGCCCCTTGACTGCACCAGCAAAGACCAGCAGAAGGAAGAAGACAAGCAGGAAGAGGTTGGTGATGCCAAATCCCAACCACAATTTCTTTTCCGTTGGCGGACGAATGCCGGTTTTGGAAATCATCCAAGTGAAGCCTGCTCCGAACAGAATCATCGAGTTGATGCCGATGGTGCTGCCCATGGCATGGGCAACGGTAATCGTGGTTCCATGAGTGAACCAGTTGAATGTGGGTATGGAAATCAACAGGGCAAGAATCAGATTGATACCAATCCATGCCGAGGTTGCGGCCAGAAATGCCCGGGGGATGCGGTGTTCGGGAGTTTTGCGCCAGGCCTCCCTGCTCCATGGTTGTGCCCAATCCTGGATCAGGGACAGTAGCACCACCCACTCGGTCATGCTGACAGCAAAGGCCATCCAACGGATCCACTCCGATTGCGGTAAGTGGTAGGTGTGATGAGCGTAGCCAAACAGGAGATTGGTCAACCCCAACCAGTAGAAGCAGAATGCCTTGCGGCTGTGGGCAGCACCGGAGCCGCCGACATGTTCCATAAGACAGATTGAAAGCCCGTACACCAACATGTTCCACGACCCGGTGAGCGACCCATAGGATTTCCATTGGACTGACAAATCTCGCACCGGGGCTTCTTCGAACCATGGGAGCATCCATAGATGAGCCTCGATAAAGGCCCAACTGAACATTACCAAGCCGGTTGCCCACATCCAGACATAGACCGGCCATGGTTTGGTCGATTGGCGTAGGGTGCCGAAGAAGTTGAGTAAAAAACACACCCAGCCTGCGGCAATACACAAGGATGCCGGCCAAGTGAAGTTCAGGTATTCACGGCCACTGAAGTTGCCGCTAAGGTAGCCCGATAGAGCAAGGGTGCCGGCAATCAGGAACAGCCACCATTGCATGTTGGCTAATTTGCGGCTGTATATCCGAACATCCATGACGCGGGGAAGAAATGCCCAAATGCCGCCGATGGCAGCGAGGAATATCCAGGCAATGGCAAAGGTTACATGGATTGGTCGCAGGGTGATGAATGCAACCATTGAATCGCCCGGTTTGGCCCAAGCAACGTAATAGATAGCTCCAGCACCGGCAATAACTGCGATGAGAAGGGAGATACCAGCACCCAGCAGGAACCGGAACTCTGGGCCGCGACGTGGGTGGGATGTCATTTGTCGGTAAGGGAATGTTCAGTGGCGGGGAACCAGCCCGGAGGCCATGATTGCTGAGGAAATACCCCGGTGTTGCCAATCTCATTAAAGAAAACGACAAGTGAGCTTATTTCTTCTTCCGTCAAATCCATGTCAGGCATGCTGCCGCGCCCATTGCGTAACACCCAAGCAACGGTTTCTTCGCCGAGACGGCTAACCACGTTGGTCAGGTCCGGACCAAGATATCCGCCCATTCCGTAAAACTGGTGGCAGACCATRCAGTTGTTGCTGAGCCATGCCTTCTTGCCTATGACGCCTTCAGGAGAGTGGGTGGCGACCTTGCCAGCAACCCCGGAATCCATGAAGACACCTACGGACATCGAGAGGAAACCCAACGCTAGCACCGCCAGAATCCTCCGATTCCAGCGGGAAACAGAATCTTCTGAGGCGGTGTTTAGTGGCCCGGGCACGGTGGAAGCATGGTGGCGCGGCAGGAATGGTGCAAGGTGTCCTTACACAATCCGTGGATTATTGCAGCCGGAGACGGATAAATCGGGGGCGATAGATGTCGGCATTGGAAAAATGTGCCCAGAAATCGACGGCGTTGACGTTTATTGATACCAGCAAGCTGTCCGCTTCGGATAAATGAGGGTGTGCCTTGGCATGATAAGTAACGAATGTCCCTCCGGGAACATTGGGAACTGTGAATACTTCCTGAAAGCCGCTCCAGGGACCTTCCGGGCGAGGCGCAATGCGGATGGCCACTACCCCGCTGAGGGTGTCGCGCATGAACACCATAATGAAATTACCATTTGGTAATTGGGTGACGCTCATTTCGGTTGAAGTGCGGTCAGTTATGACCGCCGCATTTTCAATGCCCGCCACCCAGTCAGTTCCATCCCAAATATTCCAACTATTGAAATCTTCGAACGAACCACGTGGCACCCGACCTACTATGACCTTCTTATTCAAGAAGTCTTCCTGTATGCCATAGATGTAAACAAACCCATCTGGCTGAATTGCATCTGGTGCACCCAAGTCAAGGATTGCCCCTCCGAGGAGAAGTTGCCCACGACTACCTATTGAATCACTCCAAAATGGAGTTTCCCGTTGTATCAGATTGGGAAATGGTGGCAGGTCGCCTGCCGGAATAGTAATTAAGTTGATTCCGTAGCGGTAGAAAGGAGCGGGGTCCTTGCGCATTCTCGCTCCGATAATGTGAATGCGCCCGTCAATACAAATACCGTCCTTCAGCCAATAGAATTCATCCGCTGCGGCCGAGGGTGTGTCGGGGATAAATGATGCCACCGGAGTAGTGGAGGTGCCGCCATGAAAGAAAGAGGCAGCATCTGGATCGGGTCCAACACGCGCCGGAAGATAACCGACGGTATTGTTTATCATGATGGTGCCCGGAAGTCGATTTCCGGCACTGTCAACTTCACCCCAAAAAGTATCTGAGAACACGAACAAAGTGGGCGAGTGTTTCCAGCTATTTGGCAACTCCTTTCCGGTCAGTGGAATGGAATAAATTCCGTCCGCGCCAGTCCATCCCGAAGTGCGGTCAAAGACGGCGTCCCAGTCTCTTGCCCGTTCAGCGATGACTGTTTGCGCTTGCAGGAATGGTGATGTCACAACAACCAGCAGGGCTGAGACCGTTACCAGTCGGGTTGTTATTGTTTTGGATACCATGATTGTGATGATAACACGCCAATATTTGGACATGTAGTTAATCCAGGTCGAGTACTTGCCAACTTACTTGTGCTAAACTACAGATAAATGCTGTCCTGCGCACTGCTCCCGATGTTGGCACTTGAATTGCTTCAGGGGCCGGACGAGTTGAGCTACGACCCGAATGTGGTTGGAGACTTGGGCGGTTATTCGGCCCGCGCAGAAGATGTGATAGGCATGCTTGGCGGGGCTTCGTGGGTTGTTGTTGGTGGGTCAGAGAATGTAAATGGCGACTTCCATGCGTTTTTGGAAAACGAAGCAGGTTTGATTGACCTTGGCACTTTCGGTGGCCCATTAAGTGAAGCAGTTGCTGTAAATGTCTTTGAAGAAGTTGTTGGCTGGGCCGACTCAATCGGAGCAAATGGTGCAGTCTCCGCCCGCGCTTTTTCCTGGTCGGCTGGGTCAGGATTGGTAGACCTTGGTGACCTTGGTGGTTATCGCAGCTGGGCCACCGACATAGACATTTACAGTTCATTCATTTGTGGGACCAGTGAAACGCAAGCTGGGGACTTGCACGCCTTTTTCCTCAATCCTGCAAGTGGGGGAATGGTTGACTGCGGAACTCTTGGAGGAAGTTGGAGTCAAGCTAATGCAACCGGCAATATGACTGTTGTAGGACAAAGCCAGAACACCCAAGGATTTAAGCGCGCATTTTTATGGTCTTCCTGGTCGGGTATGTCAGATCTCGGCGCCCTCAATGGTGGGATCAGTGACGCCACCGACATCTCCCTAAATGGCTATATTTGCGGATGGTCTTCAACCGGTAATCCTGGTGAAGTGCACGCGGTCTTTTATCAGTCTTTCCCCACCTCGCAGATTATTGACCTTGGTACTCTTGGAGGCGGAATAAGTTTGGCCCACTCCATCAATAATCGGGCAGATGTCGTCGGCACTTCCGAGACAATTTCCGGTGACTGGCATGCCTTCTATTGGGATGAGGACACCGGTCGCATGCATGACCTGAACGAATTTATTCATCCTGCCAGTGGCTGGGTCCTCGAGTCTGCTAACCATCTAACCGACAGTGGTTGGATTTGTGGGTCCGGAACATTCAACGGCCGCCGCCAGGGATTTGTCTTGCGGCCATTCCGGATGAGCGTCCTTGGTTCTACTGCAGGGACAAATGTCACTTTCCGTGCCTATGACTTGGAGCCCGGACTGAAGGTCTATTTCGCAGCATCTCTGATGACTGGGAGATTCCCTATTCCCGGTTTTCCAGGACTGGAATTGGGGCTTCACTCGCCAATCCGCGTGGCTTCCAGTGTAGTAGGAGTTGGCACCAAAATGGCTAGCGTTTCTGTGTTTGCGCCCTTATCCATCAAAGGCATGACCATACACTTTCAGGCTGTGGTGCCGCCGCGATATCTCGTCAGCCCCATTTTCTCGAAGACTTTTTTCTGAACCTTGCCAAGACCACAGGCCAGGAAATACTGTTCCTTATGCCTGATTGCAGCTACCGGCCCTTAGCGTGCCCCTAATTCCAGGAATAGCAGGAGGTCGGCAATTTCTGATGCTTCGAAGGTGTCCAGTAAACCAGGCGGCATCGGGATGTTGCGGTATTGGTCGGACACAATCTTTGCTGGTTCCAGGATTGATTCCAGTAAGGATTTACGATCGAAGCGCCTGCCTACTCCGGTCAAATCGGGCCCGATGCCGTGGCCGTTTGCATTAAAGCGATGGCAGGCAAGGCAGGCAGCGTCTGCAAGTAGTTGCAGCCCATCCTCGGCGCTGGCAGTGGCCTCGAACGGTTCGATTGCGCTTATTGCTTCATCAACCGTCCATTTGCGAATGAAGTTCCGCTTCTTCCCCGCGGTGTCCCAGGCTGGCGGTTGCAGAGGAGGCAGGCTGCCAACGATTGCATCCCAGCTTTCGGCGCCGCTCGATGCTCTAAGTTCAGTGGCAATTGCGTCGAGGAATCCTTCAAGGCTGGCGCCGCCAGGCAGAAGTCGTGTCGCTCGGGTCCATTCAACCGCTTGCCGTTGATAGTCCGGATTCCAGCCGTCAGCAACCAGCCGCAATATGTGTGCGGTATGAATCTGTTCTTCCTTGGTGTAGCCAGGGTCAAGAAATGGAATCAGTTTGCCCGGCAAGTCGGGACAATCGAGTGCGACCATAAGTTCATGTGCAAGGCGACGCTCAATACCTTGCAACTCGGGCAAGGCATCCAGAAGCCGCTCAAGATTGGTTATTCGACTGGAGTTCGGAATATTATCTTCATGTCGGCTGAGGACAATCTGGGCAGTTCGAAGATCCAAGAGTCGGGTGGTTTGTTGCTGGTCCCAACCGGGGGCGAATAAGCGGCTCCAAACAGCAAGAGCATGTTCTGGCGCAACTCGTACCAGAGCAAGTCTTCCCTCCGACCAAGTACGCATTGCCCGGAAACGGTCCCAACCGACGGCAGTATTTTCGTTCAACACCCAGTCTGCCCATTGGACCGATTCGGTTTTTTCCAGTTCCATTCGTGCCTTCCAGCGCAGCCAGCGGTCGTTTGAACCGAGTTGTTTCCAGGTCGCACCCAGGTCCGGAGCTGATTCCGCTCCCCAGGCTGACAAGGCCTTGCGGGACGGTGGCTGCACCGCATTCAGGGGCTTGGCATTACTGCTTGTTGCTGAGATGCGATAGAGGGTTGAGGGAGTGCCACGGCCTCCGGTCAACACCCAAAGTGCTCCCTTGGGTCCGGCGGCGATATCGGAAATACTCCACGGTCTTCCCTCTGCAAACACCCTTACCTTGCCGCTGTAGGAAGCCCCCTCGGGATTCAACTGAACTGCCAAAATGCGTCCATATGACCAATCTGCCATCAATAAATCAGCGTCGTATTTATCTGCAGCGGCAAGTAGGTGGGTCGACAAAATTCCTGTTGGTGAGCTGAAATCAGTGTTCAACACTGCTGGCAGGGTGTCGGGGCATGAGGGGTCCAGTTTGGAAGATCCACTCCTCCATCCGTAGTCACCACCAGGAACAAGATGGAGTAGCCGTGGCGGTCGGTACCAGGGAGTTCCGATGTCCCATTCCATGTCGGCGTCATAACCGAACAAATCGCCATCGGCGGAGAAGGCAATGTCGTAGACATTCCTCATCCCGCCGGCAATCAGACTCCAAGTCTTGCCGTCGGCGTCAGTTCTCCACACCGTTCCGGCCGGCATGGTGATGCCATGCGCATGGCCACGAGGGTCAGGAATGCCTGGCAGCAAAGTGTCTTCGGCAAAGTCCTGAAAGGACGAATTGGTGGATGCGAATCCATCCGGTATCTGCAAGTGGTTGCCCCAAACTGTGTATAGCTGTTGGTCGGGGCCGACCAGAATGGCATGGGCGCCATGTTCCGATCTTGGCCCGTAGGACGACAACTTGCGATGTTCGTCAAAAACTCCGTCCTGGTCATGGTCGAACAGGCGGTGAAGGCCGCCGTCTTCGTTTGCTTGGCCAGCAACATTTAGGTACAGCGAATCATTGGCCCAGCAAAGACCTTGAGCGCGACCTATTGGAAAGGAGATAGGCACCGGATTTCCATAAGGTGGTTCCCCAATCAGCGGCGGCAAGCGCAGCAGGCGACCATCTTCGGGGGAAATAAACAGGCTGCCATCAGGGGCGAAGGCCATGGAAATCCACGAACCTTGCTCCGGGCCGGAACGCATGATTACTTCAATCTCAAAACCATCAGGGCAAAGGATTCCATCGGCGCCCGCATGAAAAGATGGAGGCCCACAATTGACCAGGAGGATGGGTAGTAAGCCAAGGAAAATAACACGCATGGCGTCATTCTAGAAGGGACCAAGCAGTCCCTTTGGACTATTTTAAAGGCACAGTTAAAAATTGGAGATTCTAGAGTTAATACCACGGAAATTCTTGTCCGAATGGAACTTATAGAGGTCTTGTATGTTGTATGCCCGAGAGAATCCCTGGATCACGGCTTGAGTCGTATGAGAAAATATACATTCTCATCATTGAGGACCAACTTGACGTTGCAAAGCGCTTAAGCGGTCTTTTGGAGTCAGGACTTGATTCAGAGAATGCTTCGTGCGGTGTGGATATCAGGATTGAACGCACCATGAAGCAAGGCCTTGCCGCGATTAGTCAGGTGCAACCGGATTTAGTTTTTGTTGATATCGGGCTTCCGGATTCTTGTGGAATTCACAATTTAGACCGAGTTCGCGGGCAGTGCACTGATAGTGCAATAGTTGTCCTTGCCGACAGACTGACTCCAATCCTGCGCAAAGAATTGTCACAGCGGGCAATAGAAGGGGTCATTGAGACCAGCGGGAAAAAAGGTAGCTTCGATTTCTCTACCCGCATCGGTCGTCTGATTGGGATGGGCTAAAACTTACTCTTATTTTTTTTGTACAGTTTCGAATAGCTCAGTCGATTCCATTACAGATGCAAATATTGGAAAAATGTCCGAGCAGTAAAATTCCTGTTCAAAGTTGGTTCTGCCAGCCGTGCAATCGGAGAGGATGGTGACATTGAAGCCCTTGTCTGCTGCAGCCCTGGCTGTCGAATCAATACACACAGAGGTGATGACTCCGGCGATGATGACATTTTTAATTTCATTTTCCTCAAGAGTTGAATCGAGGGAGGTGTTGGAGAATGCGTTCAGCCCTCTCTTGCCGGGGATTTCAAGCATGCGATCTTTAAATTTGTCAAACTGGGAGATGGTTTCAGACCCTGGGGTCGAAGCCCGAAAGGCGCCAACATCTTTGCAAACCTTCAAAATCCCAACCGGGTTGTCCAGTTCACGATAGTCGTGACTGAAAACGATGGGAGTAGTTATGATTGTGGCTTCCGTGGCGACCGCCATTTCCAGCATCGCCAAGGTGTTTTCAAGAACATGGTTTGTAGTCAATGATTCATCGATTACCCCTCTAAGGACACCATCATTTGCAAAGTAGTCGTTTTGGTATCCAATCAGTATGAGCGCAGTAGATTCGTTGAACATAATTCTTTATTATTCTCTTTAGGTTTCTCGATTTGTAGGAAGTTGAGAGGAAAACAGTCCCACATTACTTGATAATGGACATCATTTGCACATATTAATTTACGGACAATCGCAGGACTTTGTCGGGGAGGTGCTTTCAGAAATTGCATCTCTTGGCGGCAAGGTCACGGTTGCGCAGGAAGAAGAAGGAGCATTAGCCTTATTGGGATGTGAAAAATATGATGTCCTGATTGCAAACGTGAGAGCAATGGCCTCTGGTGGCCCCCAGGACTTGGCGTTTTTCCGATACCTGGCCGCCCATCATCCGGGTCTGCAGGTACTGGCCGTGCACCATTATCCTGAACTCGCCGTCAGCGACATTGACAGCTCCCAGCTGGACAGGAAACTACTCGAATTGGGGAAACTGGCTGTTTTCAACCTTGCCAAGCGTCCCGGGCGGTTGAAACTCTACATTCAGTCTATGTTATTGTCCGAAACGGTTGGGCAGAACCCGACTCAGGAAGTGGTGCACCTTGAAATCCTTGATGATTTCTTGCGCCGGGATATCTTGACGGCCTTTTATCAGCCAATAGTCGAGCTTGATGAAAAGCGTAAAGTGGTTGCATATGAAGCATTGGCGCGAGCCCGCACCGACAGTCTTCTTGGCAATCCTGCCTTGCTTTTTTCATATGCTGCCCTTCAGGATTACTATTCAACAATAGATAAGGCTTGCACCTCAATCGCGCTTAAAAACGCCATTCCTCTGTCCTTGGACTTCGACTTGTTCATTAACGTTCAGCCAAGGTCGCTTACCGACCCGAACTTTACCGAGCATCTTCATGCAGCGGTAATCGCCGGCGGGAGAACGCCTGCCAACATTGTTGTTGAACTAACCGAGCAAAGAGAAATCCTGAACCAAAAAATGTTTTCTGCGGGAATTTATTCCCTCAAGGAGATGGGGTTCAGAATTGCAGTGGACGATTTTGGCGAGGGTAATGCCAATTTGGAGCTGGTGCTCCATGTAGCTCCGGATATCCTGAAGATTTCCGGTCGTATTTGCAGATTTGCATCATCTAACAAGGTGGTACGCTCGATGATCCATGCCATCGCCGGAATGTGCCGCGATGAAGGCATTTTGACAGTAGCCGAATTTATAGAAACCGAGCAGGACACCGAGATCATGACTGAACTTGGGGTCCACCTTGGCCAGGGCTGGCACTTGGGTAAGCCCGTTCCAGCAGATCTAATAGTACAGGCCTGAGCTTGTGGTTAGCTTATTCTGTCCCAAGCAGAATAAACTAACCGTGGTTTTTGCGCAGACCTAGAATCGGAGATTAATGAGTACGAACCGTCCGTGGCGCTACTCAAGGAATACCATGTTTAGTCCCCTTAACTTTATTTTTACTCCAGTCCTGGCCGGAATCTTTCAGATAATGCCGGCTCAGGAGCCTCCCTTGGTCAAACTCCTGGCTGAAGAGATTGACTATTCAATGTCCAACCTGGTCGCAGATGATGGTGCCAAGCCGTACTTCCTCTCGTACAGCGTTACCGATACTTCCAGCTCAACCATTCAGGCGAAGCTCGGCGCCCTTTATGCGGACAACCATAACCGTTCGCGGGTTTTGGATCTGGACTTGAGGGTGGGGGATTACCAGCTCGATAGCAGTCACCCAATTCGTGGTCGAGGCGGATTTGGTGGTCGAGGTGGATTCGGAGGCTTTGGTGGGGGCGCCTCGGTTGCAATGGATGACCACCCCAATGCGGTTCGCTTTGCGCTATGGAGGGCTACCGGAGATGCCTTCGACAATGCCAATGAGCGCTTTCGGCAGGTTAAAGCCAATCTCAAGACCATGGTCGAGGAAGAAAATCAGGCAGCTGATTTCTCGCGTGAGCAACCGGTGCATTGGTTTGAAGATGACATCACGATTGATATCGACCGTGATGAGTGGTCAGCTCGGGTTCGTCGGGTTTCCGCGGTCGCAAAGTCATATCCACTGATTTACAGTTCTTCAGTAGCGTTCGTAGGTACTGCTGAGAATCGCTACATGGCAAGCAGCGAAGGGGCGCGGCTCAAAACCGGGCGCAAGCTTTTGCGGGTTGTCATTTCTGCCGGAACCCGTGCCGAAGACGGCATGGATTTGGAACAGTCATATATCTTCAATGCTGCCAGTGAGGACCGCCTCCCATCCGAGCAGGAAATGGTTGTTGCTTTCCGCGTAGTTCTGGAACAAGTCATGGCCTTGCGTGAGGCGCCGCTGATTGAACCATATACCGGCCCGGCGATTCTTCTTAACCGCGCTAGCGGAGTTTTCTTCCACGAGATTTTTGGCCATCGGATCGAGGGCCATCGGCAAAAAGATGTTAACGAAGGTCAGACCTTCACCAACATGGTTGGGGAAGTAATCCTTCCGGAGTTTCTGAGCGTGGTCGATGATCCGACCATGGCCCGTTTTGAAGATACCGACATGCGGGGTTTCTATCGTTACGACGATGAGGGGATTCCGGCGCAGCGAGTTGAGCTCATCAAGGATGGCGTGCTCAAGACCTTCCTGATGTCACGCTCTCCGCTTACTGGTTTTGACCAGTCCAATGGTCATGGTCGCCGCCAGCCCGGCAACTCGGTGGTGTCTCGTCAGGGCAACTTGATGGTTACCTCCACCAAGGTGGTACCGTTCGAAGAGTTGCGCACGATGTTGGTTGAGGAGTGCAAGAAGCAGGGGAAGCCTTTCGGCTTATTGTTCGAGGACATTTCCGGAGGATTCACCATGACTACTCGTGGTGGCCCTCAGGCATTCAAGGTCTTGCCAGTCATTGTCCGTCGCATCTGGGCGGATGGCCGTCCTGATGAACTGGTGCGCGGAGTCGATATCGTCGGCACTCCACTGTCTTGTTTCTCCAAGATTATTTACACTGGCGACGACACAGATGTGTTCAACGGAACCTGTGGTGCTGAATCAGGTTGGGTTCCGGTAACTGCTACTTCGCCGAGCATCCTGGTCGAAGAAATTGAAATTGAGAAACGCGAACGCTCTCAGGAACGTCTTCCCATCCTGCCTTCACCAATCATTGACCCCAACAACTGATGTTATCTGCTCTCCTTTTACTGGTTCTGTCTCCGTTTTTCCCGGCCCAGGAAGATGATTCCGTCCTTCGGGCCCTGGTCGACGAACTCGAGCGTTCCAAGACTCTCAAGCTCGATGACATGGATGTCCCTTACTACATCCAGTACTCGGTCAATGATGTGGAGACTTGGCAAGCCGAATTCAGTTTTGGTGGTTTGTCTTCCTCTTCCATGGACCATTCCTGCTCCCTGACCACCGATGTGCGGGTCGGTTCATGGGACTTGGACAATTCCAATTCAGGTGGTGGTTTCGGAGGGTTCGGAGGTCGTGGTTGGCGTGGTGGAGGAAGAGGCGGTGGAGGGTCGGTCTCGTTACCTGAGGACCATGACTATGCTGCCATCCGCCATGCTGTCTGGTTGGCGTCCGATTCCGCTTACAAGCGGGCAATCGAGGGCTATGCCGAGAAGATGGCCAGCCTCGATGAGTCGCGCAATGAAGATCGCCCAGCTGACTTCACCCCATCTGAACCAATAGTAAAAGTTTTGCCTCTTGCAACACTTAGCTTTACCGATTCCGACTGGCAGGTTAGTTTGGAGAAGGGTGCTCAACTTACAAATTTGATGAATGGTTATCCGCAAGTCGTTGATGGTGGTTTTCGGATTTCTGCTAGGGCAACAAACCACTACATTGTCAGCTCAGAAGGTACACAGATACGGCATGGCAATGTGCAATACACAATGAATCTGTCCGTGACAGTAGAGACTCCGGAAGGCCTTCGGCTTTCGGATAGTCAGCGATGGTTATCTTCATCTCCCGCATCTTTTGGGTCACCTCTTCTAAGGTCACGGTTGGTAAGTTTGGTTGAGTCCCTTACAACAACATCTGAGGCCCCACTTTTAGAAGGCTATACGGGACCAGTCCTCTTTGATGACATTGCTGCTGCTCAATTATTCCAAGCCTTGCTTGCGCGTGGCATTGCAGCGCAACCAGGCCAATCGGGCGGCGGTCGCCGGCGCTTTTCCGGTGGGGAAAACCTGGAGCGCATGGTGGGTAAACGATTGCTGCCAACGCCATTCGCCATGTGGGATGACCCCACAGCGTCCGAATACCGGGGTATTCCACTTGCCGGTCATTACCTCTTCGACAGTGAAGGAATTGCTCCGGAGAAAGTGGAACTGATCAAGGACGGCAAGTTGGAAGCCATGCTGATGGCCCGCACACCGACCGCAAAGTTTTCAGGCTCTACAGGCCACGGCCGCAGCGGTCGTAGTGGAAGCATTCGAGCAACCATCGGCAACCTCTTTGTTGCGCATTCCAATGGACTGAGTGCGGAAGAGTTGACCGAAGCATTACGTGCCACCGCAGAAATGAGCGGACTGGAATATGGTCTTCGTATTTCTGCCCTGACTCCGGGGATGGCGAGCATGATGTCCGGAGGGAACATGCGGGATATGCGTTCATTCTTCCAGCGCCAGCGGGGTGGCCGTGGAGGCAGCCCCAGCCCCCTTGGCGACCCGCTTTATGTCTTCAAGGTCTATGTCGAAGACGGGCATGAGGAGCCGGTACGTGGACTTGAGTTCGACGCCATTTCGGTGAGCAGCCTGCGCGACATCCTGTTTGCCGGTAGCGAGCAAGTGGTATGGAATCAGGGTGGCACATCGTCATCTTCAATCATTGCTCCCGCGGTTTTGTTCGAAGAACTTGACCTTTACGCTATCGAGGACGACAGTGGGGCCGAGTCCAATCTCCCGGCGCCGCATGCCCGTAATCAGTAACCGGAGCCTGACGGTGTTGGTCTTGGGGGCGCTGTCGGCCGTAATTGTCCTCGCCTGCCAGACCGATTATGACGCCATTGGCAACCCCAGATGGTGGAAGGGGAACACTCATACCCACACCCTTTGGAGTGATGGTGACGGTGCTCCCGAAAAGGTTGCTGCCTGGTATCGCCAACATGGTTACCAGTTCCTGGTGTTATCCGACCACAATGTGTTGTCGGTCGGAGACCGCTGGTTTCCGGTTTCCAGCGATGGAACAGGTCGACTCACGGATGAACGGTTGGAAGAATTACGCCGGGACTTTGGCGAGCATTGGGTGGAAACCAGAAGCAGCAACGATCGCACCGAAATGCGTCTCAAAACCCTGAGTGAGTTGCGTGCGCGGTATGAGTCACCCGGTGAGTTTATTTTTATTCAGGGTGAGGAAGTTACCGACCACTTCGAGCGGCACGAAATTCACATCAACGCAATCAACCTTGACGAATTGATTCTGCCACAGCATGGCAATAGCGTTGTTGACACCATTCAACGCAACCTTGACGCCATTATTGCCCATGGCAAAACCGTGGGCAAACCTGTATTGGCGCATATTAATCATCCTAATTTTGGATGGAGTCTGACTGCTGAAGACTTGGCCACGATTCGCGGTGAACGATTCTTCGAGGTCTACAACGGCCATCCCGGTGTTCACAACGACGGGGATGAGACGAGGCCATCGACCGAACGGATGTGGGATGTCGCCAATACCCTGCGCCTGACCAAGTTGGATCTCCCATTGTTGCTAGGCATGGCCACCGACGACTCGCATCACTACTTCGACTGGGGAGTCGGAAAGGTGAATTCCGGCAGGGGGTGGGTGATGGTACGTTCAGAAGTGCTCTCTGCCGATGCCCTGGTTGACGCAATGCATGCCGGAGATTTCTATGGGAGCAGTGGTGTCGAGCTTAAGGATGTGCACAGTGATGCCTACGGTTTTACCATTTCAATCGTGGAAGATGAGGGTGTAAGCTATCGAACCGAGTTTGTCGGCACCAGGGAAAACGCTGATGGTGTCCTTGAAATCGGGGTGGTTCTGGCCGTCAGCGAGGACAATCCCGCGACTTATTCTTTTGCCGGCAACGAGCTGTTTGTGCGTGCCAAGATAGTCTCCAGTCGCATTCACCCCAACCCGTACAAACTAGGCGATTTTGAAACAGCATGGGTGCAGCCGGTAATCCCGCATAACCTGAGCGAAAGATCAGATTAGGCAAAAAGCATGAATTTGACCAGAGACGATGCCTGGGAACTTCTTTGTTCTTGGACCGGGTCCGATGCACTTCGTCGCCATGCGCGCGGAGTTGAAATCGTAATGTGCGCGGCTGCGCACCGATACGGGGATGGAGCAGTAGACGAATTAACCTGGGGATTGGCAGGATTGTTGCACGACGCCGACTATGAGCAGTGGCCTGAGGAACACCCGAATCGCATCGTCGCCTGGCTGCGAGAACGTGATGAAGAGGACCTGGCTCACTCCATTGCAGCGCATTACACTCAATGGGGTTTGTCACATGACAGTCAACTCGATAAAGCACTTGTTGCGTGCGACGAGTTGACCGGCTTCATCGGTGCATGTTCATTGGTGCGACCGGAAGGAATCAGTACCTTGACTCCAAAAAGCGTACTCAAGAAATTCAAGGACAAGCGTTTCGCCGCGGGAGTTGAGCGCGAAGAGGTGCGCGCCGGCTGCGCCATGCTCGAGGTGGAGCTCAAGGAGCACATCCAATTCTTGATTGACGCTCTTCGCCCTCATGCTGCAGAATTGGGGCTTGAGGGTAGCGGCGTCAGTTAGAGAAGTCAGGAACCAGTTGATGGATTGAGTGTTAAGTGAATTATGCCGATTATTTTCTCCCTCCTGTTCGTTGCCGCCCAATCTACTCCCCAGGATGGCCTGACCCTATGTGCGCCAATGGACAGCAATGATTCTTATCTGTTGGACTTGAGCTTGAATGTGGTCCACACCTGGACGGGTTCTGCGCTACCCGGAGATGCCGCATACTTGCGCGAGAATGGGAATTTGGTGCGGACCTACAAAATAAGTGGCTACCCCGGAAGTTCGTTTGGTGGTTCCGGGGGCGGGGTTCAAGAATTTGCGTGGAACGGCAGTGTGCTTTGGGATTTTCAATACGTTGCAAACACGTATCACTCGCATCATGATATTGCACTAACTCCTGCCGGTAATGTCTTCTTGTTGGTCTGGGAGGATGTCTCCAGAGCCGGTGCGATTGCTGCTGGCCGTGATCCTTCCTTGATACAGGGATCCTCATTCTGGTCGGAAAAAATAATCGAACTTGACCCCAATACCGGAAGCGTGATTTGGGAATGGCGAGTCTGGGATCATCTGGTGCAGGATTATTCATCTTCATCGCCCGGATACGGCGTGATCACCGACAACCCGCAGTTGCTCGACTTGAATTTTCCTCAGGAGGTCCCCGGCCAAGGAGACTGGCTTCATTGCAACTCAATTGACTACAGCCCGGTGCTTGACCAGTTGATTATGAGTTGCCGTAACTTTGATGAGATATGGGTTATCGACCACTCTACCACTACTGCTGAGGCTGCGGGGCATAGTGGTGGTAATAGCGGCAAGGGAGGGGACATCCTCTACCGATGGGGAAATCCCATTGCTTATGGTCGTGGAACAAATGCTGACCGCCAGTTTTTCCAACAACATGACACTACCTGGATTGCGGATGGATTGCCGGGTGCAGGGAACATACTGGTCTTTAATAATGGAAATGTGAGACCTACCGGCGCATGGTCTTCAGTGGATGAGCTTGTTCCTCCGGTGGATACACAGGGCAATTATTCCTTGCTACCAGGGGCGTCTTTCGAACCATCGGCCCCAGTATGGAGTTGGTTCGATTCGCCGCCGACGGCTTTTTTTGCTCCTGGACTTTCCGGTGTGCAGCGCCTGGAAAATGGCAACACCCTTATTACCAAAGGCCCCTTCGGCTATCTCCTTGAAGTGGATTCTGCCGGT
>NVRO01000136.1 GCA_002400895.1 Planctomycetota bacterium | reverse complement strand
TTTTATTTTCCGCTAAGATGTCCCAAGAATGAGTCCGTGATTCTCAGTGCCCTCTTGCTCGGTTTAACTCCAACGGTTTCGCTTAGTGCTCTGCTGCCATTTCCACAACTTCAATCTCTGGGTATTCATAGAGCAGCTCCTCGAGAACTGAATCTGCTCGACAGCAGAGCGCAATTGACCGCACGGAGGATGGATTGAATCTTCTAATCAGCCCAGCCGAAAAGACCGCTTAACCCAGTAGATACAGTCCAAGCCGCTTTGCCTTTGTCTGGACAACTATTACGTCTTGTCCTTCGACTTCGACTTCCCACCAGTGCGCAATTCGGTTTTCTCCATTGGGCAGAATGATGGCGTCGAGATATCGAGCGCCGTTCGTGGCAGTACGCCTAACGGCCGGAAATTCCTCCACAAGGGTCCCCCCCGATTTGCCTCCAGTCAGCGCGAGTCATAGGGGTATCGTGTTTGCTCAAGCCAAAGTTTACTTTTTCTCAGTGTCCCTCTTGGAAATAGGGAACAACCTTTCAAAACGCCCATGAGAAAGCCAAGATTGTTCCCGTTTTGTTCCCATCGGGGTCTTTGTTAGGTGCCTATCGCCGGCGGATCTACAATCCCCGCCTACTCAAGGGCCGATAGCTCACGGTTAGAGCTGCGGACTCATAATCGGTCAAATCAGGAAGTGGGCAATATCCCCGTCCTGCATTACGTAATCCTTGCCTTCGGTACGTAGTTTGCCTGCGGCCTTCACTGCCGCCTCGGAACCATATTCGACCAAGTCTTCGACGTTAAAGATATGCGCACGGATGAACTTCTGTTGGAAGTCGGTGTGGATTACCCCGGCAGCTTGGGGAGCAGTGTTGCCGGCATGAATGGTCCAGGCGCGGATTTCTATTTCCCCGGCGGTGAAATAAGTTTGCAAACCGAGCAGGGAATAAACCGACTTGCTCAGTCGCCCGAGACCAAGTTCGGAGATGCCGAGTTCCGCCATGAACATTTCCTTCTCTTCGTCATCCATCCGCCGCAACTCAAGTTCAAGGTCGCCACAAATGGGAATCCATTCGCTGTTATTGGCAGCGGCGTAGGTGGCAACAGCCTGAGCATGGTCGGAACTTCCATCAATATCATCATCGGCGACATTAGCCACATACAGCACCGGTTTGATGGTCATCGGACATAAGGGCTTCAGCACCTTGAGTTCCGCCGGCTTCCACTCCACCGACCGTAACTGCCGACCCTGCTCCAACACTTCGACTGCTCTATTCAAAACATCCAACTCGAGCAGTGCTTCCTTGTCAGCCTTGGCTTTTTTGGTGGCGCGCTCAGCCGCCTTGCGGAGGGTTGCGAGGTCAGCCAGTGCCAGTTCCAGCTCAATCACTTCAATGTCACCGACTGGATCGACCGCCTCCTCGCGCAGCACCTTTTCACCTTCAAAGCAGCGCACTACATGCATGATTGCCGAGCATTCCTTGATATTGCCGAGAAATTGATTGCCCATGCCCTCGCCTTCCGACGCACCCTTTACCAATCCGGCAATATCCACCACCTGCACCACCGCCGGCAACACCCGGTCGGTCTGGATGAAGCTGTGAATCACTCCAAGGCGTTCATCTGGCACCTCGACCACCGCCACATTGGGCTCGATAGTGCAAAACGGGAAGTTCCCCACCTCGACCTGGGCGGCAGAAAAGGCGGAGAAGATGGTGGACTTGCCGACGTTTGGAAGCCCTACGATGCCACAGGAAATAGCCATGTAAGCCGGTCATTTTAGCGCAGCCGCCACCCCGAGGAGGACTTTCAGGAATCGCTATTGGAATGCAAGGCAATCCGGTTGCCTTCGCTATCCAGCACAATCGCGCGGAAACCGTGCGGCCCGATCGGCTGCACCGCGGTGATGATTTCGCCACCGTTTTCGGTGACCTTGGCGACCGCGTCACGAATCCGCCCGTCGGCGTTGTAGTAAACCAGGGTGCCTTCGCGGGACGGGATCCACTCGTCGCCACAGACCAGACAGCCGCCGCTACCCTCGCCATGATTCAAAACCCCGAATTCCATGCCCTCGTAGCTTTCAATCGCTACCTCGATTGCCAGCACCTGGCGATAGAAGGTGGCCGCCCTGGCAACTTCAAGCACCGGAATGTCCACCCAGCAAACACGATTATGTTGTGAATTGAAGTCACTCATGACTTCAATAGTAGCTGACCTTTGGTTTTCAGGAGAGATTCTCCGGAAAGGGATTGCTCCTTAGCCGACATCAACCATTCAATTCCGCAGCGATTTCAAATATTTTCTTGATTGCCGGAGACTTGTGCCCATGAATGGGCCATTGCAAAAAATGCAAGTTATGGTCGTGCTCGGCATATATGAAGGCGTGTAGATTGTTCTTCTCGGCCTTTTTGAAACGTTTCTGCAAGTCACGTACTCCGTTTACATCGGTATTGGGATCAGCTTCACCATGAAAAATATAAATTGGAATATTCAAGCGCAATAATCTGGTTTTGTTCGCCTCCAACTCTGCGTGTTCGGCCAGCCATTCCAAGGAGACATGAAAATAATTATTCCAGATCCAATCAGCGTCTTTGGCCGCAATCCTRTCCAGCAAATATTTATAACCCGGCTCCGCCAACAGGCGAAAATCTTCARCGCTCARRAAGCCGTCCTGGTCGWKGTCAAGACTGGAAAACTTGGCATTCTGCATCGCCGCACGCATGCCCGCCGCGCGTGAATCCTCGAACTGATATTCTTCATGGCTTATTTTCCCGTCCCCATCCTGGTCGAAAATCGGGTTGAGGTTTATCATCGACGAAGCACCTGAATATTGCCATTTAATGATGTCATGCATATTCTCATGAGCATATCCCGCCAGGAATAATGCTGAAATCCTGGTAGCCGGGTTTTCGGCTGCCATCGCCGCAATAATCGTCCCCTCACTCCAGCCGAATAAAACCACCTTGGCATTGGCCAATCTTGGTCTGTTTGCCAGGTAATCAATAACCGTACCCAAATCTGCAACATCCACACTTGGCACTACTTGCTTGAATTTTTCGCGGTCTACAATTTCAAAAGCAGGCGGCTGCTCGCCGAGCTCTACTCCACGTTTGTTGTAGGAGAAAAATGCAATTCCGAGGCGATTAAATTCGTCGCCGAAGACATCGAAGTAATTGAAATCGACGCCGGCAATACTGCGACGGTTGAGGTATGTGCCCGGACCGGTCCCGTGGACAAATATTACGACTTGATTAATCGCAACATCAGCTGAGGGCAAATACAGCTTCCCGGCCATAATTT
>NVRO01000135.1 GCA_002400895.1 Planctomycetota bacterium | reverse complement strand
TTGCCAGATTAATTTCAGTAGTTTTTCCCGTAATTTGGCACCGTTGTTTCGTTCTCCTCTGGGTTTGCCTGGGGGCGTCGAGCCCGGCATTGGCGCAACTGGAGATTCAGGAAATTTGCGCCGCAAATCTCGCTTCGTACGAGAGCGCGGAGGGAACCAGTCCGGATTGGGTGGAGCTGAGAAATACTGATTCCTCTCCCTTGGCATTGGCTGGTTGGGCTCTTAGTGAAGACCTCGTTGATGGCCACCGTTGGTTCCTTCCAAGAATCATCCTGCAGCCCAATGAAACGGTCATCATCGAGTTGGATGGAACAAACCGTGCCCAAGGACTGGATTGGTGGTCCTGCATCGAACGCGGATCCCTGGCACGGTTCATCCAGGGTTGGCGCACTCCACCAGCAGCTTGGATGGAGGTTGCCTTTCCCGATGAATCCTGGGCGCAGGGTGCTGGTCCTTTCGGCCGCGGTTATCAGGAGGTCCAAACTCTGACCACCCACGATTCGATATTCCTGCGTTTCGAGTTCACCTTGACCCCAGCCCAGCTCGATTTGGTGCAAGCCTTGCGCGTCGACATCGATTGGGATGATGGTTACATCCTGTGGCTGAATGGAACGGAGCTAAAACGCGAACACCTCGGCCCTCCTGGTGTGCCCGTTCCCCACCACATCCTTGCCACAGATGATCGCTCTTCCGGAATCGATTACAGCGGTCGTATCGATGAAGTCCTTTTTGCAGATGGACTGACCCTGCTGCGTGCAGGCACCAACATCTTCGCTGTTCAAGTTCATACTCAGGACTCCGGGGGTGATTTGGCAGTGGAACCATTTGTTTCTCTGGGGTTTGCACCAGGCACTTCGCCGGGGACCCCGTCTCCCCGTTTGAATTTTCCCGCTGAACAAGCACGGGCGAATTTTTCAATCTCCGCCAAAGGGAGCATCCTTGCCCTGTTGAGGCCGGATGGTTCGATTGCCCAATCGCTTTGGACCGGGAGGCTTTTTCTTGATGAATCATTGGCCTTGTCACCGAACACTCAAAAGTGGATGGTCCATCGCGAATCGACCCCCGCACAGCCAAACATTACTGAAGGGCGGCTGCAGGGCCTGATGCCTCCCACAATTTCTCCAGCCGCGGGACATTACGACACTCAAGTAGAGGTCACTCTTTATCATCCGGATTCGAGCGCTCAACTTCGTTACACCCTTGATGGCAGCATTCCGGACGAGCAGTCACCTCTGTATAGCGGTCCGTTCACACTGCCCGCTCAAGCCGGCGACGTCGTTCCGGTTCGGGCGGTCGCATTCTCACCCCAACGTTGGCCCAGCCAAATTCTGACCGAGAGTTATCTCTTTGGAATCCAGGATTCCATGCCCATTTGGTCGCTAGTCGCCGACCCGGAAGACCTGTGGGGTGGAAGTGATGGTCTCTATGCCAACTACATGTCCGATCTCGAGCGCCCTCTTCACCTKGAATACTGGGAGCCGGGGCAGCCGCGAGTGTTTTCCATGAACGCTGGWGCGAGTATTCACGGCGGYGTTTCTCGTGGTTATCCGCAAAAAAGCCTGGCYTTGAAATTCCGCACCGGCTATCAGGAGTCATCAGTTTCTCATCCATTTTTTGGCTCCGAAGGACCATCCGACTTCTCACGCTTGCTCCTTCGCAACGCGGGTCAGGATTGGTGCGATGCCCAYGCCCGGTGCGGGCTGGTTGCGCGCATTGCCGGGAATATGGATGTGGACCTKCARTCCTTTCGRCCGAGTGTGGTTTACCTCAATGGTGAGTTTTGGGGGATTCACAACATTCGCGAGAGAATCGACAAGTTTCATCCGCAAACAAACTATGGYGAAAAYCCGGACCGCCTCGATCTCCTTGAGCTGAATGGTTGGATTGTTCATCAAGGGGATTACCAGGCGTTCTTCYAGATGGAAGATTTCGTCTTGGGGCAGGACCTCACCCGGGAGCAGAATTACCAGCAGGTGGAAGGAATGCTGGATATTGATTCTTTCATCGATTACATGATTATCGAGCTGTGGAGTCTGAATCGTGATTGGCCAAACAACAACGTGAAGTTCTGGCGCCCTCGGCGTGCCGACGGGAAATGGAGATGGTTTCTTTACGACCTGGACGGTGCGCTCCTTTCCTGGGGCGCTTCCGTATCCGACGATTTCCTTCCAGCTGCGATGTCCGGAGGGTCGACAACTACAGACTTGTTCGCTGCTCTGCTGAGTAGTAATCGTTTCAGTCAGAAATTTCTTAATCGCTATGCCGATTGGCTGAACACCAGCTTGCGTCCAGAACAAACCCTGCAGTCATTGAAGTCGGTTTCCGTTCAAGGGTATCCGGCGATGGCATCTCATATGCTTCGATGGGGAAAGAGCCTTTCCCACTGGTTCGCGGAGCTGGAGCAAGTCAGCGGGTTTCTCCGTCAACGCAACCCACATGTTTGGGGACATATCATCCAGAACTTTGGGTTGGCCGGTACTTGGCAACTGGAACTCGACGTTCGACCTCAAGGAGGCGGAGTGGTCCGCCTGGCGGCGGTTGAAATTTCCGAATGGTTCGAGGGGAATTATTTCATCGGGGTCCCGGTTCAGCTCGAGGCAGTGCCGGCAGAGGGTTGGGAGTTCAGTGGCTTCGAGGGGGCTCCGCCTTCTTCGGGAAGTTCCATTTCGCTGAACCCAAAAGCGGATTCCAATATCATTGCTCACTTCCGCCCTGTTCCAAGCCGAGCGGTGGTGCATGAAATCAATTACCACTCACCCGATGCTTTTGATGCGGGGGATTGGGTCGAGATTTTCAATCCCGGACGAGAACTGCTGGACTTGTCAGGATGGTCGGTGAAGGACGAGGACGATTCACACCAGTACGTGTTCCCAACTGGCACCGTGCTCGCTCCGCTGGAGTATTTGGTTGTCGTTCAGGATGTGCAAAAGTTCGCCAGTCTCCATCCCGGGGTGAGTGTCCATGGGCCGCTTGGATTTGGTTTTGGTGCCAGTGGAGATTCAGTTCGCCTGTTCAGCCAATCAGGGCAGTTGATGGATGTAGTGGTGTTCGATGATGAAGCCCCATGGCCGACCGGGCCCGACGGCGGCGGCCCCTCCCTCGAACTGCGTTCGAGCTGGCTGGACAACTCCCTATCTTCAAGCTGGGGTGCGTCTACGATGGTTGGTGGCACCCCTGGTTCCCCCAATTCAATTCAGAATTAACTTAGAGCTCCTCCAAGACCCATTCGCATCCTATTCCCAATTGGATGTGCGAGAGAAGAGGGATTTAGGGGCATCTGAGG
>NVRO01000134.1 GCA_002400895.1 Planctomycetota bacterium | reverse complement strand
TCTTCATCATCATTATTTATCCTTACATTTATCTTCACATTCTCCCTCATCTGTATGAATCTTGATATTGGATATACTCTCACACCCAGTGTTCCTGTTTCTCGCATAACAATATTGGAGAAAAACTCTGTTTTGCTTAAGTTTGTAATTACTTTTAATACATTACTTGGACGACCCTTCTTTCCTATTGTCGGTATTAACGATACATCTAATGCACCATAATCAATTATCTTCTGCATCGCATAACCTAATTCTTCTCCCGTTCTATCATCTATGTTTGTTTCAATTATTGCAACTTCGTCAGTAACTAATTTGGATTTCTGTCCTAGTGTAATTCTTAGAATGTTTGGTATCTCTTTAAAATCAGACGAACCAGCTCCTATCCCTATTATATCTGGTTTTATTCCTGGGAAAAATTCTTGACTGTCTTCTACCAATGCCGCTAGCATCGACATGCCTGTCGGAGTTGCAGTTTCATACATTCCTGGCCCTCCTTTAATTATTATGTTATTTCTTCTAGCAATCTCTAATATCGCCGGTGCCGGATTCTGCATTTTTCCATGTGAGAATGTTATATCTCCCCCTCCGATTGAAACTGGTGTAG
The DNA here is from genome assembly GCA_002400895.1 of Planctomycetota bacterium. The sequence continues at coordinate 2,721 of NVRO01000134.1, read as the reverse complement.
TTATAATCTGTTTTAATTTAAATAATCCTAAATTATCTAACGCAGTTCCTGTTCCAATAATATCAACAAATGTGTCTATCGAACCAGCTTCATGTAAATGCATCTCTTCTTTTGTCACTCCGTGTAATCTCTTTTCTGCAGAAATTAAATTCTCAAACGACCTCTTTATGAATGACTTGGCATCTTTAGATATGGAAATATTTTTGACGCAATTCTCCAAGTTATTATTTAATTCATTTACATTGTGTGTCGTATTATCTTCTTGAATTACAATATCTGCTTTTTTCGCACGAAACCCATTTTTTATTACATCAATAAAACTTATTTCTAGACGATTACAATTCTTGAAATAATCTTTAATACTTTCTATGTTATCGATTACTAATTCTTCATCTGCTCCTAAATCTATTGTTGAACTTAATAGCATGTCTCCCGATATACCTGCGATACTTGGATCAATTACTAAAATATCATTTACCATGTTCTATTAGACTAGTTATTGAATCTAATTTAAGGATGAAGACTTAAAATAACCATTAATGAAAATTATATAGGGGGCGCGTCGTCTAGCCAGAGTTGATTCAACTCCTAGAATGGTTAGGATGTCGCCTTTACACGGCGAAGGTCCCCGGTTCAAATCCGGGCGTGCCCACTAAATATCATCTAGTTCTACTTGCAAAGTTTATTAACAATTATTAGTATGAATTTCTCATGACTAGATTAATCAAACATTCTGCTGACAAACCCTTTATTCACATGACACCTTCTGGCGATAAAGTTGCAATCTGCATGTGCGGTCTTAGTAAAACATACCCATTTTGTGATGCTTCCCATGGTAAAACAAAAGATGAAAGTGGTCAATTATGTTGTTACGACAAAGAAGGTAATCGCCTCTCTTCAGAAGAATGGTCATACCAAGAAGATAAAGAAATCACTAACGTCTAGATTTTATTTTACTGTAACTGATTTTGCCAAGTTTCTTGGATAATCTGGATTATTCTTTCTTCTTATTGCCGTATAGTATGCTAAAAGCTGTAATGGAATAAGCTCAATCAACGGATACAAAATATTATCTACTTTGGGAATCTTTATCCAATAATCATACACTTCATTATTTTCAGATGATATTCCTATTATCTTTGCACCTCTTGCTTTCATTTCTATTGCATTGTTCATTGTATCCTCATACGATTCATCTTTCGGATTAATAATTATTGCAGGCGTACCTTCCTCAACAAGAGCTAACGTTCCATGTTTAATTTCACCTGCTGCCATTCCTTCAGCATGAATATATGCGAGCTCTTTTAGCTTTAATGCACCTTCTAATGCAATTGGATGATGTATTGATCTACCTAAGAAATATACATCATTTGATTCATTCAGTAATTCTATTATCTCATGTAATGATTTTTCGTTTGATATAATCTCCTTTATTTGCTTCGATAATTCTTCTATCTTTTCATTACCATCCTTCACCTTTCCTAATTCAAATATTATCTTGTATACTATTGCTAATTGAGATGTAAAACTTTTAGTTGCAGCAACTCCAATTTCTGGCCCACAATTTAGATTCAGACTAATGTCACTTACTCTTGACAATGAGGAACCTATTGTATTGTATATTGATAAAATAGTAACTCCTTTGTCTTTCAAATTACGAATTACTTCAAGTAAATCTGCAGTTTCTCCACTCTGAGATATAGGTATTAATATTGAATTTTCATTCATTAATTCTCTATATTCTTCTGATTCACTAGATAAAAACGCCTGTACCTGACTTTTTACAAATTTTGTAAGCATTTTCTTAAATATTAACGCTATATGAAAACTCGAACCCGATCCTGTGATAAAAATATTCTTTCCACTCAATAATTCTTTGACAAATTTTTCAAATTCTTCCTTATCTTGATTTAATGCAGTTTTTACCGTAGAGCTTTGTTCATGTATCTCCTTAATAGTATGGTGTGAAAATTCCTCTTTTGAAATATCTGCTGCTTCCCAAGCTACATGTGTTTTATCTCGTGTTATTTTATCTCCATCAAAATTTAGTATTTCAATTGAATTTTGTGTAACTTTTACTATTTCTTTGTCTTCTAAAAATATTACATTATCTGTATAATCTATGAAAGAAACAATATCGCTTGAAATAAAATTCTCATTTTCCCCAATTCCAACAATTAACGGTGCATATTTTCTTACTCCATAGATTTCATTTGTCCTATCACTAAAAATTACGACTAGTGCAAAACTACCGTTTAATTTCTTACTAATATTCTGTAATGTTTTTATTGGATCTTTTAATTTATTGTATTCTTCTTCAATTAAATGTGCTATTTGTGTTTTTGGCAGCCAAGCGTAACCCAAATTTTGACTAACCATATCAATAGAGTTGCGTAAATGGCTTACTGTCCAGCGCATATCAGCACCTAACCAGCCATCATTGTGACTGGTGTGTGTTGCTGAGTCGCGAACTACTATTTGCCGGTGTAGCTTTAAATCGCGAAAGTTGAGTTGTTCAGTTTGTTGGTGTAATACATGGTCTTTATGCGCAACGGCTATAAACTCTATATCGCATAACGTACTGCAACTAATTCCATAGATAGGAATTGATGAAATGGCTAAATCAACCACTGAGTTATGTAGTAATTCGTTTGCACCGGTTAGCACGCTTTCTACTAAATCAATCTTTAAAAGCGGGTAAAGTTCACTCGTTTTAGCAAG
>NVRO01000133.1 GCA_002400895.1 Planctomycetota bacterium | reverse complement strand
CGGCATTGGACAATCCGCCGTGGTCTGCATAAGCAGCCCCGACAATGAGGTCGGCGAAACCGTCGCCATCGACATCACCCGCCCCGGAGACCGACTGGCCCAGGTAATCGCCGGCGGCACTGCCGTCGAACTGGTGATGGGTGGTCCATCCACCACCGACAATCTGCGCGCTCAGCGGTGTGGCAAAAAGGGCAAGGCATGGAAGCACCAAGGAGGAAAGGGTGGTTTTCATGAGAGGCAGGGTGAAAAAAACAGTCTACACTTCCTACCATGCTATCCTGAATTTGCGATTAAAGGCGGCAATTATGGACCCTAACGGTCCTCATACTCGGCTTTCAATCCTTCCAATACCGAAGGGTCGGCCAAGGTGGTGGTGTCACCGATGGTTTTTCCCTCCGCCATGTCACGTAACAAACGGCGCATGATTTTCCCGGATCGGGTTTTGGGAAGTTCCGGAGTGAAGTGCACCGCCTCCGGACGCGCCAGACCGCCAATCAACTTGGCGACATGGTTGCGAAGTTCTTCAGCCAGTTCCGGCGAGGCTTTTTGACCACTGCGCAATATCACAAAGCCCACCGGTGCCTGACCCTTGAGTTCGTGGTTGATGCCGATGACCGCGGCTTCGGCTACCGCGGGGTGGTCAACCAGCGCGCTTTCAATCTCCATGGTGGAAAGACGATGACCGGAAACATTCATTACGTCATCGACCCTCCCAAGAATCCAGAGAAAACCATTTTCGTCGCGCTTGGCGCCATCACCGGGGAAATACTTGCCGGGAAATCGTGACCAGTAGGTTTCCTGGTATCGCTCCGGGTCACCCCACAGCCCCCGCAGCATTGATGGCCACGGGCGAGTAAGCGCCAGATAACCGCCGCCCGCTCCAACTATCTCCTCGCCGTTTTCATTGAGCAGTTGAGCTTCAATGCCGGGGAATGGCGTGGTTGCCGAGCCTGGTACGGTGGTGGTTATTCCCGGCAGCGGGCTAATCATGATGCCGCCGGTTTCGGTTTGCCACCAGGTGTCGACAATCGGGCAACGACCACCGCCGATGTGGTGCAAATACCACACCCATGCTTCGGGGTTGATCGGTTCACCAACCGTGCCGAGTAGTCGCAACTTCGACAAATCATGCTTGGCCGGGTGTTCATCGCCCCATTTCATGAACGCACGAATCGCAGTCGGTGCGGTGTAAAACACGGTGACTCCATACTTGGCGGACAACTCCCAAAAGCGGTCCAGTCCCGGGTGGTTGGGGGCTCCTTCGTACATCACCTGAGTTGCGCCATTCGCCATCGGTCCGAACACGATGTAGGTGTGACCGGTAATCCAACCGATGTCGGCGGTGCACCAATACACATCAGATTCCGGTTTGAGGTCGAAGACCAGCTTGGTAGTGGCGAGTGCACCGGTCATGTAACCGCCGGTGGTGTGCATGATGCCCTTTGGTTTGCCGGTGGTGCCACTGGTGTAAAGGATGAACAGCAAATCTTCGCTGTCCATCGAAAGGGGTTCGCACTGGTCTGATTGGAGGTCGACTATTTCAGTCCATTCGACATCGCGGGCATCTCCGGGAGCGGCAGTAGTCACCCCTTCGCCGCGCCGCCACACCAGAATATTTTCAATCGATGGACAATCGGCAACTGCTTCGTCGGCCACCACTTTCAAATCAAGCACCTTGCCGCGCCGCCAGGTGCCGTCAGTTGTAATCAACAACTTGGCTTCCTGGTCGAGGATGCGTTCCTTCAGCGAAGTCGCAGAGAAACCGGCAAAGACCACCGAGAACACCGCGCCGATGCGGGCACAAGCCAATACTGCCATCGCCAATTCCGGCACCATCGGCATGTACAAAGTTACTCGGTCACCTTTTTCAATGCCGAGTGCTTTCAGTCCATTCGCAACCTTGCACACTCCSGCMAGCATTTCCGCGTAGCTGAGGGTGCGGGTGTCACCGGGTTCTCCTTCCCAGTAGTAAGCCACGCGCTCGCCGTTGCCGGCGGCGACATGGCGATCCAGGCACTGCACACTGGCATTTAATTTGCCGTCAACAAACCACTTGGCATAGGGAACCTTCCAGTCAAGCACCTGCGACCACTTTTGATCCCACTGCAATTGCTCGGCCCAGTCAGACCACCAGCCTTGCCAGTCGGCATCAGCTTTGGCGTAAACTTCGGGGTCATTGCAATTGGCCCGGGCTTTGAACTCTGCAGGTGGTGTAAATTGGCGGTTTTCCTTGAGCAGGGTGTCGATGGTAGCGTCTGAATCAGTCATGATTATTTGAGGCCAGCGCACACTCCGCGCTTTGAACTTAGAACAAATTCGCACAGTTCACGCACGCTTGGAAATTCACTGTCAGCGTAGGTGCGCGCGGTAGTGGTGGGGGACTGGTCACCGGAAAAAATTGCTTTCAGGGCATGGCGAATCGCATCCCGCTCGGCGGGCGAAAAGTTGGCGCGGCGTAAACCGACGGTGTTTGGTCCGCGCCACCTGATCGGGTAGGCGCCAGCGACAATTGAAAATGGTGGAGCGTCCTTGGTCACCATGCTGCCACCGCCGACCATGGTCATGCGCCCGACCTTGCCGAATTGGTGGACAGCTGAGCCTGCTACGAGGATAGCGCCGGCGCCGACTTCGGCATGTCCGGCGACTGCGGCATGGTTGACCAGGGTGACACCTTGGCGAAGTATCGAGTTATGGCCAACGTGACTGCCGGCCATCATCGTGACTCCGTCTTCGAGAATGGTGGCGTTCCCCTCCCCGGTGGCACGGTGAATGGTGACGTGCTCGTGAAGGCGGCAGTTGGCTCCAAGCCGTACCTCGGTGCGTTCACCTCCGTAATCGCGGTCTTGTGGTTCTCCGCCGAGTACACACCCCGAAGCAATCGAGGTGCCGGCACCGATGGTGGTGCGGCCGAGGATGTGAACATGGGGGCCAATCTTTACCTCCGCTCCGATTTCAGCGCCTGGTTCGATAACTGTCCAGGGGCCTATTTCGACTCCACACTCAAGGTCGGTACCGGGGTAAACCACAGCGGTGGGGTGAATGATGGGGGGCGACGTGGAAGTGGCCATCTTCTCAGTTTAAAACAAGTACCTAATCCCTTACAGTTTCTGCGTAGATAACCGGAGTCGACTACATTGGATGGTGCTGTGCAAGTTAAATCTCTCCCCCGAACCTCACTCGTTCTAATTTTTAGTCTTTTGTCCGCTTCTGCGGCGCTGGCCCAGGGTGACTTCCTGCTGCAGGCAGACGCAGCTTGGACGACTGAAGGTGTTATTGAACCAGCATTTGTGGCGGTCAAGTCGGGCAAAGTGGTCAGCGTTGGTAAA
>NVRO01000132.1 GCA_002400895.1 Planctomycetota bacterium | reverse complement strand
TTCAAGGTGACCTCAATCGGCGCCGGATCGCCATCCCAATCAATGGTTGTCTGGATTTTTCCCTTGTAGTTGGAGTTGCTGGCAATCACCACATATCTTCCTATAGGGCGGGTGAACTTGACTTCACCAGCATCATCCGAACGTTGGGAAGTTCCGACGTTGCCACTTCCTACCACCCGCATCGGTTTGCTACCCGGAGCCGGCTTCATGGTTACCAGGGCGTTGTCGACCAGGTAGCCGCGGTGGTCGAGAATAATCATGGTGCAAATGGGAGTTATTTCAATCCGCACGGTGCGCTCGTCGGTGCTGCCGGGGGCGGCAGATTTGAGGTCAATCAAGGTGGGCTGAAATCCATTCCCGGTAATCAGCAAATACTTGGGCTTGTTGTCAGCAGTAGCCATGAAGTGAACCCGCCCATGCTTGGGACTCTTGTAGGTGGCAATCACATCCCGGCGCACTGGTTCGCGCATGTAATCGGAAGCCGGACGGTTCTGCAACAGCATGGTGCGCGCGCCGGCAATCGCCTGGCCTTTTTGGTTGCGCAAGTGCGCGACATAAAGAGTTGATTGGGCGTTGGGAGCGGCAATCGTGGGCATTGCAAATTCGCCACTTATTGCTCTTGGCGCTTCATCCGGGCGCAAGGTTTCGGCAATGCCGGCGTCGGGGTCGAGCGGGGGCGGGGGATTGCCACAGGCGGCGAGTAGGGCTGCGACGAGTACAGTTGCGGTGAATGGTGAGCAGCTTTTCATTTCAATTCCGGGATGTGCAGTCGTTCGTTGGCGCGCACTGCGTCAATCGTGAGTTGGTTTATGTCCAGAGCGGCTTCGGCGGCCAGCGCTTCTTCCAGTTTGCCGTAGAGTATCGGATGCTCGGGCTGGAACACGGTACAGCAATCCGGGGCGGGCAGGTTGGAGGTTTCGAAAGTGCCAATTCGCCGGGCAATGTCGATAGCTTCCTGTTTGTCGAAGGTCACCAGGGGGCGCAGCACCGGAAGCCCGGAGGCTTCCTCAATCACCCGTATGTTCTCGAGCGTTTGACTGGCGACCTGACCGACACTTTCGCCGGTAATTAGCGCCTTGCACTTGCTGCGAAAGGCCAGCTTGGTGGCAATCCGTTGCATTGCCCGGCGGTAAAGAACAGTGCGATAGCTTGGTGGACAGTTATCGCGAATCGCTTCCTGAATCGCGGCAAAGGGCACTATGTTCAAGGTCGCTTGGGGTTGCCACCTGGACAGATTTTCGACCTGGCGAATAATCTTGTCACGAGTGCGCGGGCCGACATGTGGGTATGAATAAAAGCTGACGAAATCAACGCGCATGCCGCGCTTCATCGCCAGCCATGAAGCGACCGGGGAATCAATGCCACCGGACAACAAGCACATTACCCGACCCATTACTCCCACCGGCAAACCGCCAGGTCCGGGGTGTCTACCGGAAAATACCCAGGTACCCTCGTCGCGGATGTCGACTTCGAGTTCGAGTATCGGAGCCTTCAAGTTGACCCGCAACCGGGGGAAATGAGGCACCACCAGGTCACCGATGGCACGGTCGCATTCCACCGAAGTATGTGGGAACGACTTGGCGGCGCGGTTTACGGTTACCCGGAACGGAACTTCTTTCAATCCGGCGTATTGATGGGTGAGGGCATGCTCGACCAATTCGCGCCCAGTAGCAGCGATTGCTTCTAAATCTGGTTCCACCTCCCAGGCTGTGCTCAAATTAGCCAGCCCGAAAACGCGAGCGGCGGCTTCCTCGAGGCGGGCGGGAGAGCCATCCGCCTGCACCAGCATGCGGCCTCGAATCCGGCGCACCTGGACTCCATCGAAACTCTTCAGAGCTGCCCGCAAATTCCGCTCCAGGCGCTTTTCAAACATCGGTCGATTACCACCTTTGAGAGCAATCTCGTGGTAGCGCACAATTAATGCACCAGATTTATTGGCTAAGGGGATTCCACTCATCGTCCCGCTATTTTAGAATCTGCGGTCCCTTGGGCGATTAGCTCAGTTGGCTAGAGCACCTCGTTTACACCGAGGGGGTCGGGGGTTCGAGCCCCTCATCGCCTACCAGGGGGCAGCGGCGGTCATTTTTCGTATAACAGGGGCCCCCGTCATCCGAATAAAAAACATGATCGTCAGCCTTCTTCTTGCCGCAGCACCCTTAATTCAGGGTGAAGTTGCGGCGACTGCGCGCTTTGAACCTGCGGCCGCTCCCGCTGGCGCCCCGGTTGAACTTCATGTAATCCTGGACATTGCGCCCGGATATCACGTTTACCATCCCGAGCAGGACCCGCTGGATGGTATTCCGGTTTCAGTCCGGGTACCCGCAGGATTTTCCGCCAACGGTTCCCTGCGCTCCCTCCAGGAGGCAGAGGTCCACCGGGACAAATTCGGCGACACCGTGGTCGAGTTTTTGTGGCTGAACGGAAGCCCGGAGTTGGTGCTTCCACTGAAGACCATTGCCGGAGACTTGAATCCCCGTGATTTGGAGGTGGTAGTGGGAGTTCAGGTTTGTGATGACAGTCTGTGCTTCCCACCTTCCAATGTAAAAGCCGGTGCTACTTTCGAATTGCTGCCCGGTGAATACCAGGGTGAGGTGCTTGCACCCGAGCTCGATGATGAGGCTGCAAGCTTGTGGGTATYTCTACTGGCGGCGATTGCCGGTGGTTTGTTCGCGCTGATGATGCCTTGCACCTACCCGATGATTCCCATCACCATCAGCTTTTTCACCAAACAGGCTGATGTTCGTGGGGGCAATGTTTTGCCGCTCAGTCTCGCCTATGGTGGCGGGATTATTGCCATCTTTATTGCAATCGGGGTGTTGGTAGGTCCTTTGGTGATGGCCTTTGCAGCTCACCCGGTTACCAATTTGGTGATTGGTCTGATGTTTCTGGTCTTCGCCTTTGCCCTGTTTGGCATGATTACGCTTAATCCGCCACAGGCGTTRATGAACGTGGCCGGCAAGGCTTCCTCGAGGGGGGGCTATCTCGGAGTATTTTTGATGGGGACAACCCTGGTSGTCACCTCATTTACCTGTACTGCTCCATTCGTCGGTAGCTTGTTGTCCTTTGGAGCCACTGGCGGCGGAGTAATRCGCGTGGCCATGGGTATGGGCGTGTTCGGCCTGACCATGGCCATCCCCTTCGTGTTCTTGTCGCTGGCACCGGGCAAGATCAAGCAGATGCCACAGTCGGGACAGTGGATGGACACCATCAAGGTAACTCTGGGATTTGTCGAGTTGGCCGCTGCGCTGAAGTTCGTGTCAAACGCCGACATCGTGTGGGGGCTTCGCTTACTTTCGCGAGAGACCTTCCTGCTGATGTGGACCTTGATCATGGT
>NVRO01000131.1 GCA_002400895.1 Planctomycetota bacterium | reverse complement strand
TTGAACGGGTCGGTAGTGGCGGTACCGCAGATGTGTTTCGTGCCCGGCGCACCAGGGACTTCAAGCGGGTTGCGCTGAAGATGATGTTGCCGGGATTGCGGCGCGACCCATTGGCGTCACGTCGATTCGTGGAAGAGGGCAAGCTCTTGCAGCGCCTTGAACACCCGTCGATTGTTCACGGTAAGCGGGTGTTCAAATTCCTCGACACCTTTGTGGTGGAAATGGATTTTGTACCCGGTCGTACCCTCGAGGAAGAACTCGATGATGGTCATGTCTTCAGCGAATCAGAAGCCATGGATATCGTGTTGCAAACTGCCCGTGCCCTTGAGTACTTGCGAGGCGAAGGAATTGTTCATCGCGATTTGAAGCCCGGTAATCTGATGCGCAAGCCGGATGGCAAGGTGGTGTTGATCGACCTGGGTTTTGCCTTGCCGCAGCAACAGTCAAGCGGGACCGGCCAGGCGGATACCACCAGCGGTACTCCGGCATATCTTGCCCCCGAGCAGGCGAGGGGTGATGACAGCCTTGATGCGCGCGCTGACATTTATTCTCTCGGGGTAACTTTTTATCACCTGGTGGTCGGCGAACTTCCTTTCACCGGTGACAGCGATGCTGAGGTAATGCGCCAGCAAATCCTGGCTGGTCTAAAGGGCGGCAAGATGAAGTCGGCCGATATTTCTCCGGCCACTCACTATCTGATTGAAAAGATGATGGCCAAGGATCGCGACATCCGTTACGCCGACCCCGCCGAGCTGGCGGACGATATTGAAGCGATGAGTTAGGGACCGTCGAAGCTGTACTCGCTGGCACCGCTAAGGGTGGTCGGACGAGAAGCAGTGTCCCAGTCAATCCACATTTGTTCGCTGATAATCTTGAGTGCGCAATACTTGGTGGGACCCGTGGTGGGGTATACCGGAATCAGGTCTAGTTCCGACAGCCCGCCGGGGCGGTGAACACTGATGGTGGTGCCGGATTCCACCAGCGCACCGGTGCTGTCATACAGCAGGTATTCGTAGTCGTTGTCATTCAAATCGTCCTCCTCTCCTTCGAGATCGACGAACTCAATCCGCGCCGCAAGGCTGCCACTGACCAGACTCCATGAGACCGTGTGCGGGAATGTCACATTCATCTGGTTAGAAGTAAGTGGTTCGCTCAGCTCTGACGGCCACGCCGCATCCGGCCAAATAAGGTCGAACTCGGCTTGGCCGGCGGTGTTCAAGTCTTCCAGTGCCGAGGCGGTGTCCATGCCGGAGCGCAGGCCGATGTGAATAACGTACATCGGTGGCATGCCCGGCGGGTCCTTGAGCGCCGGCTCGGCAAGGATGTCGCCTTCGCTGACCGAGTCACCGACCCCGACCAGAAGGGTAAGTTCGTCGATGTGGTCGTATTGCGCGACCACATCGGCAGACAGTTCGAGGAAGATGGTCACCTGTCCCGCCCAGGTCGGGTTGGTGAGAATCGCAGCGATAGTGCCATCAGCGATGGCATAGGCGTAACTGCCGGCGCTCAAGAAGAAGTCGCTGCCGGGGTGGCCTTCGGGGTGACCGCCGCCATGGGCCCCGTAAGGCCAGATGCGATTGCCGTCGGGATGAATATCACTGGCCAGAATTGGTAGTCGCAAGCTGAACGCAGTGCTTGCCCCGTTACCAATAAACACGCTGTTTCCGCCGGAAGTTCCAATCAAGCTGAGCGCGGTGGCAAAGTCGTCGGCGGGGGAAAAGGTGAAGAACTCTTCGGCAGGACCACCACTGCTTGGCTCACCACTGATGGTGATATCGCAGTTAATTTGCGGCTCCTTTTTCAAGTAAAGAATTTCATCACCGGCAAGGTAGGTGATGACGCGTTTTACCGCTCCGAGTTCGACCACCAGATTGTCGTAATCGGCGTACCATCCCGCCAAAGTGGTAGCCCAATCGGAGTGGGCGGTGCCGTCATCCAGATAGGCCGGGTGGAAGGCGTCAAGCGCGGTGGTGGACTCGGCCTCAACCGCGTCGGCRRAGTTGGCAAGCATGGTGAGGACACGTGAAATATCTGCGGAATAAGCAGCGCCGATTTTTCCACCCATAAAATCTCCACTAGTGGAGATAGCGCAGTTGCTGGAACTCCAGGTGCCGACCATCATTTGTTCGGCATGGTCCCAGGTCGCGGTGAGGGTGGCGGCGGCGGAACAGGAGCCGCCAGCGACCAGGTTGATGGTGTGGTCATCGCCGCTGATAATCCAATCGTCAATCATTCCACCGCAGGCCACGAAGTCGCAGGTGGTGTGACCGGCGAAACCGCCGCCACGGAAAGTGCTGATACTGGAGCCTCCACTGCTGGTGCTGCTTGGTTGACCGACGCGGTTGAGAAAAATTGGCAAGCCGAGCGTGGTATCGTAAATCGCCCAATGTTCAATTGCGTAGGAAGTGGCGACCCGGTTCAGGGTGACCGGGGTCAGGACTCCGTCGACCAGAGCAACACCATCGAGAATGTCACCGCTGATGGTGCCGGTGAAGCTGAATGCTGAAATCGCGCCGCCACCGTCTTCGCCGGAAAAGTTGATAGTCACATCACTGCCGCTGATACTGCCACCATCAATCCACACGGTCGGCTCGCCGGGCATTACGCCCAAAATGGAGCCGTCGGCGCGCGAATCGAGCAGCAGTACCGCGTGATAACCACCGACCCTGGCCGACCAGGTTCCGTCGATGGTGGGGGCCTGCGACCACATAGGTGCAGCCAGGAGGGTGAGGGGAATCAGGAGTTTGAGCATAATTTCAGGTGCGGTTTATTATGGCACAAATAATCCTGGAGAAGTCTTGCTCATTTTCACCCCTCTTTTCGGTTAAAATGAAGGCCGAGTGGAAATTAGAAATACAACCAAGCTACCCCTTAAAGTTCCCCTTCCCGGTGGTAAAAAGCTCTTTCTTGGGCCCGGAGCTACCGGCCAGGTAAGCGCCAAGGCCGTCCTTCACCCTCCCGTGCAGGAGCTGGTTGACAGCGGTGTGCTTGAGGTGGTGGATAGTGGCCGCTCCAAAAACACCGGGATGGCGGGCCCCAACAAGGGCATTTCCTCATCCCAAACCGACAACGGTGGCGCCTCCGGCATGCGCCAAAGCGGCGACCGCTGAGCCTGGTTGGGCGGCATCCATTGCAAATGGAATTAAAAGGGGAAAATAGCGGCTATTTTGTGGTCTTTTGCGGTAAATGCGTGTTAGTAATTAAATAAGACCATGTTTCTATTCCCCAAGTTGTTGCTGGCAGCGGCACTTTTACCGTCAAGTGCTTTGTATGCACAGGCTTATGAGCTGTCGCCCGGGGATGTGGTGGTTGCCGACCGTGCACCGCTTGGAGCCACGTTCAACTCCATGGTGCGCCTGGTGCATTTGAATGGAAGTTCCGATTC
>NVRO01000130.1 GCA_002400895.1 Planctomycetota bacterium | reverse complement strand
AAATTTTGATGGAGTCTAATGAAACCAGGGAATTCAACAGTCAACAATTTCAAATATGGATGCGGTACTGCTTTAAATCTGACTGGATACAGGTTACGGAATGGATAGAAATTGTTGCTAAATTAGGCAGGGAAAGGCAGAAAAACTTTCTCCAATACTGTTTGGGGATGGTTAGGCAATCGTTGCTTTTGAACTACCACATTGAAAGCCTCGTAGGCATAGAAGGTAGAGACCTGACCTTTGCTGAGAGATTTGCTCCGTTTGTGAATTCGGGCAATTGCATGATTTGGCCCTGGCTCATGGCTGATTGGTGCGCCAATAATCCCACGCAGGTCCAGTTCGCCGATTGGCGGGCATTCGGATAGGGGGGGCGACCATCGCGCAGCGCTGACACAAACTCATGAACCAGGTGGGGGTGGGAGCCTCCATGGCCTCCCCCTTGAGCGAATGACAGGTGATCGTTTCCTTCCAGGTCATAGACGCCCTTTCTGGTAAAGCTGCGAATTGCTTCGGGTAGTAGCTGTGAAAAATCCGGGCAGCGAACCAATTCGGGAATTGCTGCTTCAGGTTTTTTTGCGGTGTGGACTACCAGGGGGTCACCCTCAATCAGCGGCCACTCCACCGACTTCTTGCTGCCATACACATCGATGCTTTCACGGTATTGACGAGCGGTGTCGAACAGGGAGCGACAGATGCGCGCAGTAGTGGTGCCGTCGGCGAGCGCGATGTGCGCAGATTCAATCGCGAAAGGTGAGCCATAGACCTCCTTCAACTCCTCGCGTATTTTTCCCGAGCCGAAGCAGCTTACAGCTTCGGCGTCCTGTTGAGTCAATGCCAGACAAGGTCCGACACAGTGGGTGGCGTAATGCATCGGCGGCAAGCCGGGCCAATACTCGGGCCACCCATCCATATCCTGTTGGTGCGAGGCCTGGATGAATTGAAGGTCGCCCAACTCACCCTGGTCGAAGAGTTGCTTCATGAACAAGAATTCCCGGCTGTACACCACCGTCTCCATCATCATGTAACTCAATCCGGTTTTCTCGGTTAGTTCGACGATTTGTTGACAGTCACCTACCGAGGTTGCCATCGGTACGGTGCAAGCCACATGTTTTCCGGCGCTGAGGGCAGCGATGCTGAGTTCGGCATGATTGGGAATCGGGGTATTGATGTGGATTGCGTCGATGTCACTATTGCCCAACATCTCCGCGTAATCGGTGTAGCGATTGCTGACGGCAAATGCATCCCCAATCGCATTCAGCCGCTCGGGATTACGCTGGCAGATTCCGACCAACTCGGCTTGCGGATGGGCTTGGTAGATGGGGATGAATTCGGCGCCGAATCCAAGGCCGACAATTGCTACACGTATGGGGTGGTTTGAGGACATGTTGCCACAACGACGATTAGTAGGTCCTAGTTTAGGAGTACTTGATTGACGGTACTCAAATCACCTACTAGTCCCTGGTCGGCGAGGGCCTGGAAGTAAATGGTCTGTCCTATCCAGGCAGCGTCAAGGGGAATGTCCAGTTCGGCAATCCCCTCCACTCCGAGGATGACGTCTATCGCAATGCGCATTGTCGTGATGTCAATTCCAACATCACCATAAATTGTGGTGGTGCTGCCGGTTGAGAAGGAACCAGCAACCCGCAGACGATTACCTTCCCGCGAGAAACTACCAACGGTAATCGTATTGGGGGTGTTCGGCGAGATTAAAGCCCACAACGGAGTTGAAGTGGATTCAGCTTCAAAACTGGTGTAGTCGGTATCAAGGAGGTCCAATAAACGGTCTTCATCACCCACCATTTCAGACATCAGGTAGGCGGTTCCGAGTTGTCGGTGGACCCGGTGTTGGGCCTGTCCACTAAGGGAACCGTTCCAGCCAGCCATATCAGTGCAGCCGAAATGGTCGCTCCCGGAAATCAAACTCCAGACCCTCCGGTTTGTCGAATCCGCTCGGTCGTACCAGGGTCTAACCGCTACTGACCAGTTGTTGGTCAGGTCATCGCTGCCGGCAACGACCAGGAGGCTGCCGTCATAGTCAATAAAGTTACTGAATCCATTACTGGTGTTTCCCAGTAATGAGCCCGAGTATGGCTCAAACATGACGCCATTTCGGACCCTCGGCTCATATTTAACCAGATACGCAATAGCACTGGCGCCCATCGAATGCCCGAGGGCACCCCACTCCTGGTTGGCCGTCATTCCGTTCAGCCATGAATTCGCTGTAGCTGATTCGTCCTCCACCCATTGCAGCATCGAACGAGTGTCTTTCGCCTGGTCTTGCATGCGCGGGAAAAGACCGAGCTCGGTGTCGTTGGAAATAATTACAAATCCCCAAGTAGCCAAGTGGTTACAAAAGTCATCGTAATCACTGGCAGGTTCAATCCATCCGTGCATGAATGCAACCAATGGAAATGGAGCGTTGGTCGGATTTGCTGCTTGGTTATGGCCGGTGGCAACAGCAGGATAGTAAACCCGGGCCTCGAGTTGATCTCGACCAAAGTTGGTGTCGCGAAAACTGACATCTCTCCATCCGGCAAGGTGCGGTCCCGGATCGCTCATGGTCTGAGCCGAGGAGGTGGTGCTTGGGCAGATAGCCATGCTCGCGGTGAGAATTAAAAGTGTCTTTTGCACCCTTAAATCCTAAGATACCAGTCGGCAGATTTGGCTGAAATTAGCTTGAAATAGGCTCTCCAAGCAGAGTAATGCTGATATTTCGTAGTTGGGGTTGAAGCCTATGTTCGAATAGGAAGATTCCTTGCCATGTTCCGAGCGCAAGTCTCCGGTTTATTACCGGTATGCTCAAACTGCAACCGGTCAAAACCGTTCGCATATGTGCTGGCATGTCATCAGGACCTTCCGCAGTATGGAGATTGTTGGGGTCGCCGTCGGGTACAGCTCTGGCAAACCAAGCTTCAAGGTCGTTAAGCACTTGCGGGTCGGCGTTTTCGCAAATAATCAGGGAGGCGCTGGTGTGGTGGACAAAAATTGTGGCAGTCCCGCCCTGACAGTTGGAATCAAGCACCCTTTCTTCAATCTTTTTGCTGATGTCGAAACAGCCCCGTCCGCTGGTATTCAACTGGAATTGATGTTGGTTGACAATGAGATTCATTTGTCACGATTCTACGGTTACCATTTCCAATATGTCACAAGGGAAAAGCCAGTCTGCTGAAATCTTGCTTAAGAGCAATGGGGGCAGGATTTGGACCGGCGCGGAGCAAGCTCCCTGGGTAGAGTCAGTTGCCATCAACGGTGGGAAGGTGGTGGCCACTGGTTCGCTTGAGGAGATGACAGGTCTGCTTGGAGCGGAGACCGAGATAATTGATGTCGAAAATGGCAAGTTGTTGATACCGGGCATCATTGATGCGCATTTGCATATTGTCATGGGCGG
>NVRO01000129.1 GCA_002400895.1 Planctomycetota bacterium | reverse complement strand
TCGGGAGATTATCTCATTTTGATGGTCAATTGACCGAATTTGTCTTCTGTCCATTTTATATAATTTCTATTTGTTTTTCTGTATTCAATTGCATCTTTACAGATCTTGTGTATTGATTCAGAGTTTTCTTCCCAATAGTTCTGTAATTTCCTGGGTATTTTTAGATAACAAGGAGGTTCGTCAAGAAATAACATAGATCTTGCAAGTGTGAAAATATCTGTGGAGTTTTCAGTCATGGGCAAATTTCCCTTAAACTGTAACAAATGCATTAGTTCATGTCCTATAGTAAAATACGTCAGTCTTCTCGGATTCAACCTAATCTTGTAGTTCTCTTCCCATGATGCATTTCCATCATTGACATGAGTTATTCCCAGAGTAATTCTATCGTCTGATAATTCTGGAAAGTGAAATAATGATTCATTAACCATTGTTATGATTTTATTTTTGAATCTAGATGGAGCTGTTTCAAGTGGCTTTGATATTATGAGGTTGGAGTTATGCTGTGAAATGTTCTCAATATGATTAGTATTTTCAATCTGAATAAGTAAAATTGGTCTATGTCCTTCATTCCAATAATCAAATTTTGAAATGATTAATTTAGTTATTCCATTATATGAATGAAACCAATCTACATATGATTTCTTATCTGCAGTAACAAGATCGCAATTATTATTAAGGCAATATTTAGCAATATTTAAATCACTAATATTATTATTCATTAATTCTTCTGGAGAATTATCTTTTCCGACTATATAGATATTATTATATCGAGCCTTAAGTTTTTGCATATTGTTATGTGCCCAGCCAATTACATCATGATCAATTACGACATTAGTCAAATATGTCAATTGTAATTTCTGCTCCTTTAACTTTTTCTAAAAAGAAGAAACGAGTTTACTTGGAGTATCTAAACATTTTTGTCGTTGTAAAGGTGGGAATGGGATTTGAACCCATGTATATACGCTTTGCAGGCGCACGCGTAAACCGTTGCAGAATTATATTTCTCCGCCATCCCACCGTAAGAAATTTGTGGGAATAATACTATATAGATTTGATGGGTGTTATGCTACAATACTTTTCGTGTATTCAGATAGTTTTGCAATAACGTCTTTATCAAAAACCTTTTTTGATGCATCTTTCTGCTTGAATCTATGGAAATATTGGCCAGATACCTTCTCATATTTATCTGATAATGCTGCTTCTATGATTGGATCTGCTCCTCCTTTAGGTGATAGAATGAACATGCCCATAATTTTATTCATTGGTCGCATAAACTTTGGGATAAGATATCTGCCAAGATTAGTACTTACAAATCCTGGATGAATTGCATTGCAGGTGACTCCTGTTCCTTCCAATTCTTTTGCAAGCTCGACAGTATCTATGGTTAATGCCAATTTTGTATCGAAGTATGCACGCCATCCACGCAATGCGTATTTTTCATTTAATCTCTGAAAGTCATCGACATTGAGATTTCCTGACGTATGAGCAGTAGATGATGTATTTACTATTCTGGATGGAGAACTCTTTTTTAACATATCCAATAAAAGTCTGGATAGTAAATACGGGGCAATATAATTTACGGCAAATTGAGTTTCTATTCCTTCACTTGTAATTATTCGTTCTTTTGGAATTATCCCTGCATTGTTTATCAATATATCAAGACTATCATTTTGTTTTTTGAAATTATCTACAAATTCTCGAATGTCTTTTTGAAGGGACAAATCACATCTGTATACCTGTATATCATTATTTTTTGTTTTTTTAATGATTAGATCCTTGATTATATTTCCAGATTCTTCACTTCTTGCAACTAGATTGATTTTATGACCATTCTTAGCTAGGTCTAAAGCTATTTCAGTTCCTATTCCTGATGTTATTCCTGTTATTATTACATTCTTTTGTTTCATATTCTAATCTTATCATTCTGAAATTATTTAATATACTTAACTTTAACACTATCTTCAAATTTTAGTGATAAAATATCATTACTAAAATCTATTGTTTTTAGTTCTATTCGCCCAGACTAATACTACAACAACTGAAACGATTGATGTTGCAAATCCTGCAATTGCTGCATTTGTTATCTGTGCATCAAATATACTGAGAACTAATGGAGTAAATAGGCTTAGTACGGAGGATAATTGTGGATATATATACCATCCAACAAAACCGACCATAAATCCTGCAATCCATATAGTCAACAAAGTAGTAATTCTGCCCATGGATATTGAATGATTAACTTATGATTTATTGAATTTGAGTGATTTTCCTTGACTAAATTGTAAAGAATATTTCTGATTGCGCTCAATATTGTTGATTATTCATTGTTTTCATATGAAAAATATATCAATTGATACAACAAAATTATCTGTAAAAGGCCAAGTTGTTATTCCTGTAGATGTACGCAATAAACTTCATTTAGAAGCTGGAAATAAACTATTTGTCATGGCATCTGAAGACGCAATAATATTACAAAAAACTAATTCAATGAATGAAAAAGATAAGATAACATTCTCACAAAAAGCTAGATCAATTGCAAGAAAGATGGGCCTCAGTCTGTGATTAATCAAGAATACAAATTTCAGGCATTCTGTTTTTGTGATTATTCCTGACATTCCTATCTTTGATATTATTAAAAATAGTTTTTTGTTCTTGCGATAATGAGTCTTCATTGATTTGATTATTGCTGTATTGGAATAATATTGGGTCTATATCATCATATGTCATATTTAATTCATCTTCGGCATCATGATTAATCCATAATCTTGGCCCACTTTTTTTATTTATTATTTTATTCGAGATGCCTAATTCTTTTGCAATAACTCTTACCTGTGTTTTATATAAATCTGCAATTGGTGCAATGTCTACTCCGCCATCTCCATATTTTGTGAAATACCCCAACATAGCTTCACTTTTATTACCGGTTCCTACGACGATTCTGTTTAACAGATTAGCATGATAGTATAAAACTGACATTCTTATTCTAGCTAACAAATTTCCTTGTGCAACTTTATTTTCATTAAGTTCATTAGAATATGATTGATATATTTCTGCTTTGTAACTATCTTCAATATTGTTGATAGGAATTGTTCTATATTCAATATTGTATGTATTTGCTAAATTTACAGCGTCCATCTCGTCATCTTCAGGAGTTATTCCATTCATGGGCATTATTAATCCAAGAATATTGTGATTTGGTAGTGATTTTGCGACCAATGCGAGACATACACTAGAATCTATTCCTCCACTCAATCCTATGACTATTCCATTTGAATTTGATTCAAAGGTTTTATTGAGGATGAATTTACCAATCTTCTCAATTATACCTGGATAATTATAATTATTTGGATTATAACTCACAAAATATTGAATATTTTCGAATGATTTATACCTTG
>NVRO01000128.1 GCA_002400895.1 Planctomycetota bacterium | reverse complement strand
GCCAGGTTCATGATGGCGTTGGCGGGGGAGACCACGTTGGCGGCAATGTTGGTGGAGAGTGTGGCGACGGTCAGAGCGCAGAGCGAAACCACCACCCCGAACCCACCACCCATGCGGCCGGCCAAGACGGTGGGATCGGGAATGGCTTCGCCAAAAATCACCACGGTGGCCGAGGTCACGGCAACGCCGATGAAGGCGAAGAGCGTCATGAACAAGGGCAAACCAATTGCCTGCCCCATGATTTGGTCGCGTTGGCTCTTGGCGTAGCGCGTAAAGTCCGGGATGTTCAGGGAGAGGGTGGCCCAAAAACCAACCATGCCGGTCAACCCGGGAAGGAAGGCGGACATGAATTGTCCTTCCTTGGGGCCGCCGGGGTCAAAAGCAGACGGCGTCGAGAGCATGGCACCGAAACCATCGGCTTGAATGTAAGCCCATCCCAGGAGAGTGAGTCCCAGCAAAATCAAAAAGGGTGCAGCCCAAGTTTCCAGCACGCGGATGGATTCAATACCCCGCAACAGGATGGCCACTTGCAATGCCCAAAAGAGACCGAAGCAGAGCAGTTCGCCGGCGTTGATACCCAGCCAAGCCAGGTCGGGGCCGATCAGAAATCCACCGGCCAAAGCATTGACGAGTTGGTAAATGGCACTGCCACCAATCCAAGTCTGAATGCCGAACCAACCGCAGGCCACCAGGGCACGCAGGATGGAGGGGATGTGGGCCCCATGAATGCCAAAACTGGCGCGGGAGAGCACCGGGAAAGGAATTCCGTACTTGGTGCCGGCGTGCCCATTGAGGATCATTGGGATGAGCACGATGGCGTTGCCCAAAAGCACCGTGCAAACGGCTTGCCACCAGTTCATGCCCAAGTCAATGAGTCCGCCGGCGAGCATGTAGGTGGGGACGCAAACCACCATGCCAATCCACAGCGACGCCATGTGGCGGACTTTCCAGGTTCGACCTTCGGGTGGGGTCGGGGCCAGGTCGTCGTTGATCAGGCTCGGGTCAGGGTTTTTCAGCATGGCGCGAGGGGAGGGCGGTTAGGCTCGTCTCAACCCGAAAGCATGACCTCCCGGAGCATTCCCATGCAAGATTCCTCTCCTCCCCAAGACCCCTTTTTTCGTGCCGCTGTGGAAGAAGCCCGGGCCGGCTTGGCCGAGGGTGGGATTCCCATCGGCTCGGTCTTGGTGCTGGACGATGCCATTGTCGGGCGCGGGCACAATCGCCGGGTGCAGCAAGGAAGTCCCGTTTTGCACGCCGAGATTGACTGCTTGGAGAACGCTGGGCGCATTTCTGCCGTGGATTATCGCCGCGCCACCCTCTACACCACGCTATCTCCCTGCGACATGTGCAGTGGTGCCGCTCTATTGTTCGGCATCCCCCGCATTGTCATCGGCGAGAACCAGACATTTCAGGGCGCCGAAGAGCATCTCCGGTCTCGTGGTGTGGAACTCACCATCCTCAACGACCCCGAATGTATCGCTCTGATGGAAGCTTTCCAGCGCGACCACCCCGAACTCTGGAACGAGGACATCGGGGTATGATTTCCGCCCGCACCCTGTCCCCGTAGCTCAGCCGGATTTTGCAATCATCTTGCTCAAGGGAAACCAAACTTGCTTCCACCCGGCCCGGAATCAAAATGGAGGTTGTCCGTAACGCGCATCCAACTCCTCAATCCCTATCGAGAGACGAAGCAAATCTGTACTCAAGTTTAGATTCTCCCAGCGACTCTGCTCCATGCTTGGATCCGACATTTGCATGGGAATGCTGTCCACCGAACCAACTGAAAATACTATTACAGTGCCAACCATGATTCCGTGCGCCCCCAATTTCAGGGCTGCAAATGGTGTGAATAGTGTTGTTTTGAGACTCCTGCTTAACTCTGCGGCCAGAGTCAGGCTTGTCTGAGTCTGCTCGGATGCTTGTGGAGGGTGGACTCCGCACAGCAAGGAAAATGAATTGGTGTAGGATGGGGGCGTGATTTTGTCAGCAATTTTTCTCGCCATTGTTCAACCTATTTCACTACAGAGCTTCAATCCCGACCCTGAGGGAAATGTAGATCGGTGGCTGGTGGTCTATAACAAGGACTGGCTTGATCGCAATGGCAATGGGATGGGAGATTCCGAGGAAATCGCGCGTTATTGGTCCCGGCGCCGTGGTGGRTCCACTCAAAACTTGATTGGGCTTTCTCTTCCCAAYACTCATACCTACCAGGGTCAACAGGGCTGGGAGGATWTTTACGACGACATGGTGGTTCCCTTACGTAATKCGGTGTCGCAGTATCCGGAAGACGAAATCTTGGGATTCCTTTTTTGTCATGGGGTGCCTTACCGCATAGTGCCTCCGGATGGGGTTGCATTGGGAACGCCTTGCGGTTTGGATACCACCCTGATGTGTCTTTGGACATTGGGCGACCGCAGYACTCCTCACTACATTCACATGGGGCATGAAGATGCCTACTTCGACCCCGACCCCGGATTTGGAAATGATCCGGGGCGCTTTGACCCCGCTGTGCATCGGCGGCAGGGAAAGCGCACTTATCTGGTGGCGCGATTGGATGGTTTGGATTGGGAGCATTCCATCGAGCAGGTAGAAATGGCCATGTATGCAGATGCTTATCTGTCGCCATTGCCTGGTTTTTACAGTGGCACCGCATATTGCGACACGCGATGGGGGCCTTACACCTGGTCGACCTTGAATTCAGGTTATCCCTTCGGACACTCAAGTTTTGCCAACACCGACCTGGACTTTGCCTACGGACGGCAATGGCTCACCCAGGCGGGCTTTCCCCTGATGTGGGAACCTGGACCCGCTGATGTCGAGATCGGTCATGTATCCGCTCAGTGGGAAGATGGCAGTCCAGCATTGCTTGCTCCCGATGCCTTGTGGTATTTCGGTTGGTACAACTATGTCCAGTATCACGATGTTTGGGAATGGAAGATTGGGTCAGCTGGAAGTGATTTGAATTCGAATTCCCTCGCCTGGTTTCGTAACGAAAACACCACCAGCTTTTTGGGTCAGGCCATGATTCGTGGATTGACTTGCGCGGTCGGTGTAATTGCCGAACCTTACCTGGTTGGACATCCCTACCCCGAGGTCTTTTTGCACTACCTGGTGCTGGCTGGCTATCCCTTTGCCGAAGCTGCACGGGTTAGTGACCAAAAATCAAAGTGGACCAACATTTATATCGGCGATCCTCTTTATCAGCCGATGCGGGGCGGGAAAGTTCCGCTGCTCGACCACACTCCGCCACCACCATGCAAGGTGTTGTCGGTGTCAGAAAGCGCAACCGCGGGGGAGTGGACGGTTGCAACTGTTCTCGACCCTAGCGGTCAACTACCCGACCTCGGAACCCTGGAAGTGCAATGGGGATTGCAGCCGGATTATGGTAGTACCGCTTACGGCGAGGAC
>NVRO01000127.1 GCA_002400895.1 Planctomycetota bacterium | reverse complement strand
TAGCGGGAATCTACTTTCAACTTGCCCCATATCATTGCTAATTTCCCCTGGGGAGAAACAGCGAGAAATTCTCCGCTCATGATCTCGCTGATTTCCGCCGCTGTCTTGCTGGCGTTGAAAATCACGAGATCATCGATTATACCCGTGTAAAAGCGTTGTTCAGGAGCACCCCTTGATGGGATACGCACCTCAGCGCCAATACCAATTGAGTCGTCAGTCGTCGCGATTTCGCCCGCAGTCTTGACACTGTTGACTTTCTTCCCGTTTAGGTATTGCACCAGCTCGTTACCATCCCACGACATTGCGATATGCGACCATTGGTTCAATTTCAGCGGGTCGGGAGATTCATGATAGCCAGGGGCACTCAGGTTATAGGCGTAGTTGCCAATCACTCCATTGCGAAGTTGAAGATAATAGCCCCGATCCTTGGTACAGATAGTCTGCTCGCCAGCAATCGATTCTGGCATGACCCATGCCGCGAGCGTCAATGCCTTGGTGATGCGAGTGGAATCGGAATCAAGGACTTCAACCCAATTACTTCCTGAAAATCGCAGGGCGTCTCCGTGCTGTCCTTCGACGATTTCGGGCGCGTCTCCTCCGATACTTTTTCCGCCTTTACCGTTGACAAGTCCATGATTGTTATTTCCCGATACGTCCAGAACTTGTTCGGGTGTGCCGCCTTGGAGTTTCATATCTGCTTTGTCGAAGGTCAAAATGACTACCGCGTCATCTATCGCTTTTGCAGATGCAACAACAGGCTGCAAATACCATAAGGAGACCAGACTCAGCGCAAAGAGTATCAAACTCTGGAGTTTCGATACATTTGACATCATATTTTCCCTCTCAGTTTTGGCAATCATTAAAAATTAAAGTTTTCACTGACCACCTTGGAAATAGACGAAAGCTAATAATGGGGTCTATTATACCCATCCCCAATCGTAAGTCAACGGAAAAGTGCGTCGCGTCGCGGCAGGACAGATCTGTTTTGTCGGCTGCCACGCATCGGGATAAATCTGTCTCGTAAGCTGCTCGCCGGTGAGATAAATGTGTCCCTCGAGGCGCGCTCCGGAGAGGCAAGTCTGCTTTTTTCAGGTGGGAGGAAGAAACGGATTTAGGCGAAAATGACAAGGCGTGTGACGTAAGAATGTCGTAATGACACCTGTTTTTGGATCATATTTATTGGCCGTTAGTGTCTTAGACGCTGGCGGCTTTTTTGTTTGTGCGGGGATACAAGGCGAGGGTACTGAACCCAAATCGCGCATGGAGGCTAACGGGACTCGAACCCGTGACCTCCTGCCTATAACCGCTAACGGCCATAAGCAGGCGCGCTGACCAACTGCGCCATAGCCCCCACGCGCATCTGGTGAAACCCTAGACCCGAAAAAAACTTCATAGAAAATTACACCGCAATGGGCAAAGAGAATTAAAGGCGAAGTTTTGCTCTGATCAAAGAGAAAGCCCGTCGTTGGCATAGGCTGACGACAGGCTTTTTTTATGCCGTTTCAATCCCCTCTGGCGTTTTTTTTGTCTGTGAGGATTCTATCGCTGACTCTTGATTCGTCCCCATGTGGTAGTCAACTTCCCTTTCGAGTTAATCTGCTGTCCAAAGGGATTTTTAGTTGTCCCATTGAAGTTGGGTTCTGGTTCTTGGTGTCCCTGCGCTGTCATGACTATTGGTTCTTAATGGTTCCCCACAGCGTAGAAAGTTTTCCTGCAAGTTCGACGGGGCGGGGGAAATTCGGTCTTTCTCCTTGAGCGAGTAAGCCGACCTCTTCCTCGGTAAGTGCCCTGTCCCATAGATAGACCTCGTCGATAATACCATCGACGAAGGCATCAACGTTGCCTCCTTGCAGTCTAGCTACACCAATCTCTATCGGGAAGTCAGCCTCAATAAGGTAAGGACCAGCTATTATGTGAGGATTACCCCGTCCGTTTGGTCGGATCTCTACCTTGTCGTTCTCACCAGCGGAATACCCCACCGCCTGTTTTCCATCGGCGGTCAGACATGCGAAAACCCACTTGTTTGGTTTTTCTTTTAGCGCACCACTGGTATTAAAGTACCCTTCGACGGTTTTATTAGAGACACCCCACCAGTCTATAGTAATTTTGAAAGCGTACTTGATTCCCCAGCCTGATCCTTCTCCTTTGGTGACAATTCCTTCACCGGTAGTGATTGCACGGGGAAGAAACCAAGCTGAGACGGAATAACCGTCGGCAATCACCTCCATGCTTTTATCATGTGGAATAATAACGTGGCCATCTTTTCCGTCGAAGCTGAGCCCTTTTTCAAACTTACCATCTACAACCTCAACACCACCCTTGATTTCGCCGTGATTTTCTCCGGCAAAGTCATTAACTGAACCATCGTCAAAAGTCCATGCGGAAATTAGACCATCCTCAAGTTTGGCGTATGAAATGCCATCCCCTATGAACAAACAAACAACTATGGCTAAGAAAAGACCAATGGTCAAAACCCTTACTCTCATTTGATTTCCTCCTTGCATTATGCATTCCCCTCGGTTCCCGTTTGACTCACGTCATACCGAGTCTGATAATATCAGTTTTGGCAATAATTTTTCTTCCCCAGCTTCACTATCTACTTGTGAAAGRTCCCATTATACACRTCCCTAATCTTAAGTCAACGGAAAAGCATGGACACCGCATTGGGCGAGTTGTTCGGATGCGAGTAAACATCGGAGATAGTTCTAGCCGTCAGTGTCAATTGATGTTTTAGGCTTTTTGTTTGTGCAAGGACACAAGGCGAGGGTACTGAAACAAAAATCGCGCGTAGGGGCTAACGGGATTCAAACCCGTGACCTCCTGCCTATAACCGCTAATGGCCATAAGCAGGCGCGCTGACCAACTGCGCCATAGCCCCCACGCGCATCTGGTGAAACCCTAGACCCGAAAAAAACTTCATAGAAAATTACACCGCAATGGGCAAAGAGAATTAAAGGCGAAGTTTTGCTCTGATCAAAGAGAAAGCCCGTCGTTGGCATAGGCTGACGACAGGCTTTTTTTATGCCGTTTCAATCCCCTCTGGCGTTTTTTTTGTCTGTGAGGATTCTATCGCTGACTCTTGATTCGTCCCCATGTGGTAGTCAACTTCCCTTTCGAGTTAATCTGCTGTCCAAAGGGATTTTTAGTCGTCCCATTGAAGTTGGGTTCTGGTTCTTGGTGTCCCTGCGCTGTCATGACTATTGGTTCTTAATGGTTCCCCACAGCGTAGAAAGTTTTCCTGCAAGTATTTCACTTCCTTGATTAACATCAAGCAATGCAAGTTTTTGTGGGGTTGTAACAATTACAGCACCTGTGAGTGCTAGTTTTTGGACTAGAGTTAATTGGATATCACCTGTACCTGGAGGAAGATCCAGAATGAGAAAATCTAATTCTCCCCAGACAACATCATCAAAAAACTGTTGTGTCATTCGGGAAACCATTGGGCCTCTCC